>NZ_BAABIK010000012.1:0-170458 GCF_039542725.1 Streptomonospora halophila
TGTTTTGTCTTCCTAAGCCCGCTTGGCCTCCGACTTCGCCCGCGCGCACCGCCCGCGCCTTTGCCGGTGCGCTGGCGGCTGCGCGCGCGCCCTCGGCGCCGCCCGCCCGTACCGCCGACGGGCCGCCCGAAGGCGCTCCGGCCGCCGTCTTGGGCCCCACCGCCCGGCAGGCCTGCGCGGCGGCGCCCGCCGCGCAGGCCGCCAGGTACAGCGCGCCCAGCGCCAGGGGCACCGGTCCCGGGGCCGCGTGCGGGAGGAGCCCGGCGCGGATCAGCTCGGCGCCGCCCGTGGTGGGCACCGCGTACAGAAGGGGGTGGTCGAGCGCACCGGAGACCTGCGCCACCGGGGCCGCGACCAGCGGTGCGACCAGGGGCAGCCGGGTGAACAGCACACCCGGCCCGCCCGCACCCCCGCAGACCGCCAGCGCCAGGCCGACCAGCAGCAGGGACAGCAGTGCCACGCCGAGCAGGACGGGCGGCAGCGCCGCCGCGACGGCGGCCGGGGACCGCTCGCGCGCGGCCGCAAGGGTCGCCGGGACCGCGATCGCCGCCGAGAGCGCCGTGAGCACGGCGAGCTTGGCGCCGACGTACTCCGCCGCACGCTGCGGCGACACCGCGAGGACGTCCCGGCCGCCCTCCGTCCGCTCGAAGAGCACCAGCACCACCGCGAAGAGGACCCCGAAGCCCGCGGTGTCGACGATCAGCAGGTAGACGGCGGCCGCGGGGGCGGCGCCGGCGGGGACGGCGGCCAGCACCGCGCTCCACAGCACGGCGAGTACCGCCGCGGCCGCGGGGACGCCGTGGCGCAGCTCCACCCGCCACTCCAGCGCCAGTCCGGCCGCCGCGCGCGCCGGCGCACCCGGCGCGATCACAGCCGCGTCCTGGTGACGGTGGCGAACACGTCGTCCAGCGACGCCTCGCGGGTGTGCACCGTCTCGACCGCGCCGCCCGCGAACAGCTCGGCCAGGTCCGGAGCGGCGGCCAGCGCGTCCAGCGGGACCTCGCGGGAGTCCAGTCGGCCCCCGACGCGGTACTCCACCCGCACTCCCGGCCGCCCGTAGCGCAGCTTGAAGGCGCGCGGCGAGTCCACGGCCGCGATCCGGCCGTCCACGACGAACGCGACGCGGTCGCACAGCCGGTCGGCCGTGGCCATGTCGTGTGTGGTCAGAAACACCGTCGTGCCCTGGCGCGCCTGGTCGCGGACCACGTCGCGCAGTGCGGCGGCGTGCACGGGGTCCTGGCCGCCGGTGGGCTCGTCCAGGAACAGCAGATCGGGCCGGTGGGCGAGCGCGCGGGCCAGGTTGAGCCGCATGCGCATGCCCTTGGAGAAGCCGTCGACGCGGCGGTCGGCGGCCGTGCCGAGGTCCACCAGCTCCAGCAGCTCGCGTACCGGACGCGTCGGCCGGCGGTAGAGGCCCGCGACCGCGGCGAGGTTCTCCGCGGCGGTGAGCTTGCCGAACGCGACGGGAAGCTCGAAGCCGACACCGATGCGCTCGTGGTAGTCGGCGCCCCAGCGGTCCAGCGGCCGGCCGAACACCCGGGCGCTGCCGGTGTAGCCGCGGAGAAGGCGGGTGAGCACGTGCTGCACCGTCGACTTCCCCGCCCCGCTGGGGCCGAGGAAGCCGAACACCTCGCCGGGGGCGACGGCGAAGGTCATCCCCGCGACGGCGTCCGCGTCGGCGCCGCGGTAGCGCACGCGCAGGTCCTCGACCGCGATCACCGCCGCACCGGCGTCCGGTCCGCGCGTGTCCACCCCGCCGCCTCCGTGCGGGCGCGTGCCGCGCCGGTGCCGCCTCATGCCAGTTCCGCGCTCAGCTGGAGGAACGCATCGTCGACGAGCTCCGGCAGCTCGGCACCGCCCTCGCCGCGGCTCCACTCGGTGAGGGCGGTGACGAGCACGGCCAGGCACGCGGCGGCGACGATGCGGACCCGCATCGGGACCTCGGCCGGGTCGTCGGTGTCCGCCAGCGCCCGTTCGAACAGCGACTGCGTCTCCTGCATCTGCTCCCAGAGCCGCGCGCGCAGTGCCGGCGCGCCCAGCACGAGGCGCACGCGGGCGAGCAGCGCGTCGCGGTCGGCGGCGTAGACGGCGGCCAGCCCTTCGCCCACCGCGCCGCGGACCCGCTCGACGAGGCCCTCGGAGCGCGGGCGGCTGCGCAGCGCCTCCTCGATCAGAGGGTCGTAATCGTCGCCGAGCACGACGTCCTCCTTGGTCGGGAAGTAGCGGAAGAAGGTGGTGTGGGAGACGCCCGCGGCCGCGGCGATCGCCGCCACCGTGGTGTCGTCGTAGCCCTGCTCGCCGAACAGGCGCAGCGCCTCGCGCTGGATCCGCTCCCGGGTCCGCGCCTTCTTCCGTTCCCGCCAGTCGTCGCCCATGAGCTCGTCCTCGCCGGAGAAATGTTAGTCACTAACATGTTAGCGACTAACACCGCAGCCGCAAGGCCCCGCGCCCGTCCCGCGGGCGCCCGGTGCGGGGCGGGCGCCCGGTCAGGCCGCCAGGCGGCGCATCAGACGGGTGCCGAGGCCGAGCGCGACGACGGCGACCGCGACGGCCACGCCGGAGCCGATGTAGACGGAGGGGTCGCCGAAGTCACCGGCGAAGAGCGCACGCTCGGCGTCGACGACGTGGCTCAGCGGGTTGGCGCGGGAAAGCGCGTAGAGCCAGGTCGGCGCCAGGTCCATGGGCAGCAGGATGCCGGACAGCAGGATCAGCGGCATCGTCGTGGTCTGCAGGATCGCCGGGAAGAGGAACTCCTGTTTCACCGACATCGCCAGCATGTACGACAGCGTGCCCAGGCCGATGCCCATGACGAGCAGCACCAGCAGACCGGCGACAGCGCCCGCCGGCGACACCCGCAGTCCGAACGGGAGGACCAGCAGCAGGATCACGGTCGCCTGGCAGAGCAGCACCGTGATGTCGCGCATGACCCGCCCCAGGAGCAGGGCGACGCGGTTGACCGGTGCGGCCAGCAGCCGCTCGTGCGCGCCGCTGCGCAGCTCCGGCAGCAGCCCGAAGCCCGCGAAGGACGTGCCGAACAGCGCGAGCATGGCGAGGACACCCGGCACGAACCACTGCAGGAGTTCTGGCCCATCCCGCCGGGCATCCCCGCCAGCAGCGGCGCGAAGAGCGTCAGGTAGAGCACCGGCTGGAGCATGCTGAAGCCCATGCCCGTGACAGGGCTGTGCAGGGTGGGGCGCAACTGGCGGAGGCAGATCAGCCAGGTGTCGCGCAGGAGGGACATCGTCAGCGTTCCTTTCGGTCCGTCATGTCGTGGCGGAGGGCGGGCCGGGCGCTCATTCGGCGCTCTCGCGCAGGCTGCGCCCCGTCAGGGTGAGGAAGACGTCGTCCAGCGAGGGCCGGTGCACCTGCACGGTGCGCAGCTCCAGCCCGCGCGCGTCGACGGCGCGCAGGACCTCGGGCAGGACCGCGTCGCCGCGGTCGACACGCAGCCGCACCGCGGCCGCCGCGGTGTCCACCGAGTGCGCCGAGGGCACCGCCTCGACGGCGGCCGCCGCTGCGCGGGCGTCCTCCTCCGAGCCGGTCTCCAGGGTCACCAGGTCGCCCGAGACCTTGCCCTTGAGCTCGTCGGGCGTGCCGTCGGCGATCACCGAGCCGTGGTCGATGACGACCACGCGCTCGGCGACGCCGTCGGCCTCGTCGAGGTAGTGGGTCGTCAGCAGGATGGTGGTGCCGTACCTCTCGCGAAGCCGGGCGATGTGCGCCCAGAGGTTGGCGCGGCTGTGCGGGTCGAGGCCGGTGGAGGGCTCGTCCAGAAACAGCAGCTCGGGCCGGTGGATCAGGCCCATGGCGATGTCCAGCCGCCGCTGCTGCCCGCCGGAGAGGTGGCCGGCCTCGCGCTTGTCCAGGCCCTCCAGCTCCAGATCGGCCAGCAGCTCGGCGGAGCGCGACCTCGCCTCGGCCTTGCTAAGCCCGTAGAGCCGGCCCTGGCTGATCAGCTCCTCGGCGACGTACTGGCCCGTTCCGGCCGCGTGGCCCTGGCCGACGTAGCCGATGCGCCGGCGCACCCCGCGGGGGTCGGCGACCACGTCGCATCCGGCGACGGCGGCGCTGCCGGAGGTCGGCAGCAGGAGCGTGGTGAGCATGCGCAACGTGGTGGACTTGCCCGCACCGTTGGGGCCGAGGAACGCGACGAGCTCGCCCGCCCCGATGTCGAGGTCGAGGCTGCGCACCGCCTCGACGGTGCCGGTCTTCGTCTTGAACGTCCGGCCGAGTTCACGGGTATGGATCACTGCTCCCCCTGGGAGTGACATCGGTAGTCAAACTTGAACACTTCGCCAAGCATGGCGAACCCGGGCAAGGTAGTCAAACTTGATTAGCTGGTCGCGCCACCCCGCCGCCGGGCGCAGGCCCTGCACCGGGGCCCGGTCAGCGCTGCGCCGACGAGGCCTCGCTGGGCTCGCCGAACACGGTCCCCTGCTCGCCGGACATGGTGTAGGCGCCGGCCTCCAGGCGCTCGATCAGCTCGGCGGTGAAGGTGACGGCCGCGTCTCCGCTGACGACCCACGACCGGAAGAGTTCCCAGACGTGCGGCGGCTTGGCGCCGGTCACGGCACCCTCGTCCAGCATCGCCTTCAGGCTGCGCTGATCGCCTTCGAGCCGGGCCAGGCGGTGCCGCAACAGCCTCACGGCCCGCTCCCGCGGCTGGCACGTGAGAAAGACGATTCCCGCACCGAAGAACTCCGGCTTGGCCGAGGCGTCCGACAGCGCCTTGGCGAGCAGCCGGAGGAACTCCTCCTCGCCGCTCTCGGTCAGCTCGAAGAGCGTGCGCTCGGGCCCTTCACCGCTCTCCTCGACGCCCGCGCCGCGCAGCATCCCACCCTTCAGCAGCTGGCGCAGCGCGTGGTAGACGGACCCGGGATTGACGCTGGCCCAGTGCTCGGTGCCCCAGCTCAGCAGTTCGCGCCGCACCTGGTACCCGTGCGCCCGACCCGATGCGCGCACCGCTCCCAGTACCAGCAACCGCGTGGCCGACATCGCTCGCTCCGCCCTGCCCGAATCTCGCCTTCCTTCGAGGATAGGGCCGGGCCTGCGCCGCATCGGAAGCCGCCGACACTCCTGACAACGGTGCGTGACTATTGGTTACTGTTTGTGACATCGTTCGGTTGTCCGATGTGCGGCGATGGGGAGACGACATGCGCCTTCTGATGACGATCGGCCTCACGGTGAGCGCGCTGGCGCTGTGCGCCGGCGCAGCCGGGGCCTCTGCCGGGATCGAGGCCGTTCCGGAGACCGCCGCACCCGGCGACTCGGTCACGCTGCGCGCCCCGTGCGAGGGACCGGCCGAACGGCTGGAGTTCACCTCCCGGGCGTTCCAGGGCGTCCCCTCGGCCGAGGTGGTCGGCGGCACCGGCACCGTCCCGGTCGTGGTGGCGCCGGGCACGCAGCCGGGCGTCTACGGGATCATGGCCGAGTGCGCGGGCGGCAGCTCCACCGAGACCGTCGAAGGCGAACTGACCGTCGTGCGCGGCCCGCTCACGCCGACCCCGTTCGGCGCGCCGCAGACCGGGGGCGGCGGGGCCGCCCCCGAGTCCGGCCCGCCGCTGCTCGCCGCCGTCGCCGGGGCCGCACTGCTGGCTCTGGGCGCCGCGGCCGCCGCGTACCGCCGCCTCCTGCGCCGTGCGGCCTGAGGGAGCCGTCAACGCCCTGGCCTGCGCGCTCGCCGCCGCC
Organism: Streptomonospora halophila; assembly: GCF_039542725.1. Classification (NCBI taxonomy): domain Bacteria; kingdom Bacillati; phylum Actinomycetota; class Actinomycetes; order Streptosporangiales; family Nocardiopsidaceae; genus Streptomonospora; species Streptomonospora halophila. The sequence goes on from NZ_BAABIK010000012.1 coordinate 5,689, forward strand.
CTGGTGGTTTCCGCGGTCTCCGGATCCTCCGCCGCACCGCGGACCGACGCGTCCGGCCCCGGACCGCCCGACGCCGCGCCCGATCCGCCGGGGCGCGCACCGGCCGCCGCACAGGCTCCGTCGGCGGTGCCGCCCCGCGCCCCCGCTCCGGTGCGCATCAGCGTCGGCGCGATCGGCGCGTCGGCGCGGATCGTCCCCGTAGGCCTCGACGCCGACGGCGCGCTGGAAGTGCCGCCGCTGGAGGACACGGGCACCGCCGGCTGGTACCGGCTGGGCGCCGCGCCCGGCGAGAAGGGCCCGGCTGTGATCGTCGGGCACCGCGACACCGCGTCGGGCCCGTCGGTGTTCTTCCGGCTGGAGGAGCTGGAGTCCGGCGACACCGTGCGCATCGGCCGCGCCGACGGCTCGACCGCCGTGTTCCGGGTACGGCGCACCGAGCGGGCCGCCAAGGCCCGCTTCCCCTCGGCGAAGGTCTACGGTCCCGTGGACCACGCGGCGCTGCGGCTGATCACCTGCGCCGGGCCCTTCGACTCAGCGGGCGCCCGCTATCGCCGGAACCTGATCGTCTACGCGCGCCTGGTACCGGACTGAGCGCGGCCGGGGCCGCCCGGACCCGCATCCGCACGGCCTCAGGGCAGCGGGTACTCCCGGGTCTCCAGATGCGCGCAGCGGCCGCCGACCTCGACGGTGCCGTCGGGCCCGGGCCGCACGTCGATACGCGAGCCCATCCCCTGGCGCACGGTCAGCTCGCGGCCGAGGCGCCGGCCCAGCCGCAACGCGGCGGCGCCGGTGGCCTCGTCCTCGCCGATACCCATCTCGTGCGGGAACACCCGCACCCGCACGCGCCCGGCCGCTTCGTCCTCCCAGGCCCATACGTGCAGGTCGACGCCTGGCTCGCCGCCCGCCAGCGCGTCCACCTCGGCCGGCGAGGACATCTGCCTGGTCTCGAAGACGGGCGCGAGGTCGGGATCGGCCCTGATCCACACCCGCTCGCCCTCGGTCCAGGTGGGCACCGGGCCCGCCGGCGGGTTGAGGACCTCGGTCGGACTCCCCCGCTGCGCCAGCAGCCAGGACGTGCCGACGAGCGGATGGCCGGCCAGCGGCAGCTCCACGGCGGGAGTGTGGATGTGCAGCCGGCCGTCGGCCTGTCCCAGGAAGACGGTCTCGGCGAAGCCGAGATCGGCGGCGATGCGCCGGCGGTCCGCCACGGCGAGGTCGGGCGGGTCCAGGAAGACGCCGAGCCTGTTGCCGCCGGTGCCGCCGTCGCCGAGGAAGACGGTGACGACGTCCAGTGTGGTGTTCGCGCTCATGTCGCCACTCTGCCACGGAGGCGGGCGCGGCTGCGGTTCCGCGCGGCGCCCGCCTCCGCCGCCGGCGGGGCCGGTCGGACGCCGACCGCCCGTTGACGCCGTCTTGGTGTGCGTGCTCTCACACGCGGCCGGGTGCGGCCGCGCGATCCCGGCCACAGCGACCGTGCGGGCCCCGACCGCCGGGGGCCCGGGTGCGAGCCGCACCCGCCCGTCCCGTTAAGCGTGCATTAACAACCCCTTGAGTGTGCCCCTGACCCGCGTATTCTCAAGAATTGTGCTAACGCTGTTCCCGCCCGGTAAACGGGCACTGGACCGCCGGAGAGAGGTTTCCGTGCCTCGAGTGACCGGTCTCGCGCACATCACGCTGTCAGTGCGCGACCGTGACGCCAGTATCGAGTTCTACCGGTCCGTACTCGGTTTCAAGGAGTACAAGACTCGTGACGGCAAGCAGTGGCTGCTCACCGAGTGCCGACACCCGTGCGGAGTCGTGCTGGGCTTCATTCAGCACAAGGACCAGTTCAAGGCCACCTTCGACCACCGGCGAACGGGCATGGACCACGTCGCCTTCCAGGTCGGCAGCCTCGGCGAGCTGGACTACTGGGAGGACCGGCTCACCGAGCTGGACATCGACCACTCGCCGATCGTGCACTCCGACAACGGCTCCATGATCCAGTTCTCCGACCCCGACGGCATCCAGCTGGAGCTGTTCTGCCCGGCCGAGCTGGGCAGCGACGTGGCCTGAGCCCCGGCTTCCCTCCGCCCGCCCGACCGACCGCCTGTCACGGCCCCGGGTCCCGTTCCTCGGCCCGGGCTCGCCGTCCCGCGATCACTCCGGGGAGACCAGCTCCAACCGCACGTCCTGGGCCCGGATCTCGTCGGCCGCCGACTGCGGCAGCCGGTCGTCGGTGACGATCAGGTCGAACTCCTCCAGGCGCGCCACCCTGAACGTCCCGAACTTGCCGTACTTGGTGCTGTCCACGGTGAGCACGCTCTTCGACGCCACCCGCAGCAGCTGCTGCTTGGCCACCACCTTGGCCTCCGACGGCGTCGTCGAACCCCGCTCCACGTCCCAGGAGCTGCTCGCGATGAAGGCGATGTCGACGTTGACCTTGCTCAAGAAGTCGGCGGTGAACTGCCCGACGGACGAGTGGTCGGCGTGCGAGACCACGCCGCCGGTGTGGATCAGCTCGATGTTGGGGTACTCCATGAGGTGGCCGACCACGTTGAAGTCGTTGGTCACCACCGTCAGCCCCACCTTCTCGGTCAGCATCGGCACCATCTGCAGGGACGTGGTGCCGGCGTCGAGGAAGATGGTGAAGTTCTCGCGCACCAGCTCGGCCGCAGCGCGCGTGATGGCGCGCTTGGCCGGCACCTCCAGCTGGGCCTTCGCGAGATAGGACGGCTCGCTCTTCAGCCGCGCCGCCAGGCGCACGCCGCCCGTCACCGAGAGCACCTTGCCGTCGTTCTCCAGGGCCTGGATGTCGCGCCGCACCGTCATATGCGAGACGGACAGCATCGAGGTGAGCTCGTTGATGCTCAGCACATGCCGCTCCTGCAGGAGCTTGAGGATGTGCTCGCGGCGCTGGTCGGGGATCATCTTTCGCCTTCGGAGTCGTCGTCGGACCTGCGCCGGCCTCGACGGCGGGCGCGTGTGCTTACCACAGAAGTGTCCCAGTCCGCGAGAGCGGTCCGCCGCCCGCCCCGCTGTCTCCGCGTTGTTCGCCGGACCATCGGATGCGCCGTCCGCGTGCCGCAGGCGCCCCGGGAAGGCCGCCTCGGGTTCCAGACACTCATATTGCGTTCGCACTACAGCCGAATCCATCTGAGTACGCCGAGTCCGCCCACGTAGGGCTGCCCGGTTTGGCACTGTGTTCCCACGTCCGGCGGCCCATCGCCGCCGATGAACGGGCTGGGGGATCACCGATGACGCTGGCGACCGCACTGCGGGGCGACACCTCCCGCTTCCGCGAGAACACGCTGCCCGCGATCCGCTCCGCGATCGCGGCCGGCGCCGACGCGCTGGCCGTGGACCTGCGCATGACGGCCGACGGCCACGTGGTGGTGGTGCGCGACAGCAGCCTCAAGGAGGACTGGGGCCTGGAGCGGCCCGCCGTGGGCGCGGGCTTGGCCGACCTCGCGGTTCTGGGCACCGACGTCGAGCAGCGCATCCCCACGTTCATGGAGGTGCTCGCCGAAGCGGGAAGGCAGCGCATTCCCTGCTCCCTGTTGTGCGAGGTGGACTCCGCCGACACCGCGCTGGCGGCCGAGGCGGTGGTGGGCGAGCACGGCATGAGCGACCACGTCCGCTACACCGGGCCGGTCGAGACGCTGCGGGCGCTGCGGGCGAAGCTGTCCGCCGCGCCCATCGCGCTGCCCTGGGACCGGCCCGACCTTCCGGCGCCCGGTGTCTGGGAGGACCTGCGCCCCGACTTCTTCAGCGCCGACTACCGGATGCTCACCCGGGAGCTGGTGGTGGAGATCCAGCGCCACGGATACGGCGTGGCGGCTTGGACGGTCGACGACTTCCCGGAAATGGTGCGCCTCGCGGGAATGGGCGTGGACTCCATCATCACCGCCAACATCGGCGAACTGGTGCCCCTGACCCGAAACCGCGAGCACACGGGGGAATCCGGACCGCAGGAAAACCCGGTCTTCGCTGCGGAGAAGAGCGGCGAACTTCTCTGACCGGGAAATGAATTCAGTTCATTTCCAGCGAGGGAAACCGGGCCACCCGTGCCGCCGCCCGACGACGCCCATGTCACAGGCGCAGCGCTGCCGTGCGCCCCGGAGCGCCCCTTATCGGAGCCGCCGCGCGTCCCGCATTTCTCTGAAAAGTCCGGAGAATATCGCTACCCTCGAATACGCCGACGGCGAATTCGTCCGGCGCACCCCTCGACTACGCCCCTTCCCTCGGGGCCGGCCCTGCAGAGATGATCATGACGGCGGACCTCACCCACCATGACGCGCAGACCCTCGACCGCACCCTGAACGCGGCGGCACGCTCGTTCGCCCGGCACGGGCTGCACGGACCGGACATGGCCTCCGTCGCACGCGAGGTCGCGGGCGAGACCGGGCTCGATCCCGCCGACTTCCGCAGAGCCTTCCCCACGAGACTCGACCTCGCCTGCGCCATCGCGCTGCACAGCGCCCGGAGGCTGGTACGCGACCAGCTTGCCGACCGCGGTCCGGGCGCTCCCCACAAACGGCTCGAACGCCTGGTGCGGCGGCACATCGACCACTGCCGCCACCACCGCACCGAGGAGGACCTGCGCCGCACCGTGCTGCCCACGCTGCGCGCCGTCCACCCCGGCCGCCACCGCGAACTCGCCGAACTGCGCCAGTCCTACCGCGATCACCTGCGCACCGTCGTCGCCGACGGCACCGCGCAGGGGCGGTTCCGGGTGGCCGATCCCGGAGCGGCGGCGGGGACGGTGCTGGAGGCCCTGGAGTCGGTGGTCAACTGGTACGACCCGGAGGACGGGTTGACGGCCGCCGAGCTCGGCGACGTCTACACCGACCTGATCGTCCACCACCACCTCGGCGCCCCGCGCGACTAGCCGCCCGCGCGCTCCGTGCTCGGGGCGGCGCCGACTCAGCCGCGGCGAGCGCCGCTCGGGGCCGAGGGCTCGGGCAGGGGAACCGGCTTGCCGGTCAGCGACGCGGCGATATAGCGGTCGACCCCGGGGATGCGCGACATCCGCAGCGCGATCCGCCGCCCCCACAGCGCCCAGCGCGTGTCGGGCAGGAACACGCGAGCGCCGCGGCGGCCCACCTGCTGCTTCTCCTCGACGACGGGCCGCCACCCCTCCTCGTAGCTCCGCAGCGCTGCCTCCACCGTGTCCTCGCGGACCAGGTGCTCGGCCAGCACGTGCGCACCCGCAACGGCCAGCGACGCGCCCATCCCGGCCAGCAGGGACACCGCCTGGCAGGAGTCGCCGAGCAGGACGACGCGGCCGCGGCTCCAGGGGGACATGCTGATCTGGGCGACCTGGTCGTAGTAGATCTCATCGGAAGGCGGGCACGCCTCCAGAGCGCGGGGCACCACCCAGCCCAGCGAGCCGTAGACCTCGCGCAGCGTGGCGCGGAAGTCCTCGGGCAGTGCGGGGTCGGGCGTGCGGTGCACGGCGAAGGCGGCCACCCGGTCGCCGCGCAGGGCGTAGAAGCCCATCATCCGCCCGACGCTGTCGGTCAGCCGGAACGCGTCGCCGATCTCGTCGCGCAGCCCGGGGTCGGAGAAGACGTAGGCGGCGGTGTGGAAGCCCAGGTAGCGGATGAACCGCTCCTCCTCGCCGAAGACGTCCCGGCGGACTTGGGAGTGGATGCCGTCGGCGCCGACGAGCAGTGCGGCCTCCAGCTCACTGCCGTCGGTCAGCCGCAGCCGCACGCCGTCGTCGCGGTTGTCCAGGTCGGCGATCGAGGTGGAGTAGCGCAGGTCGACGCGGTCCGAAAGCTGCTCCCGCAGCCCCTGCTCCAAGTCGGGGCGCATGATGCTGAGCAGGCGGCCGCCGACCGCGCGGGCGAAGCGGTCGTAGTCGAGCCCGCCGCGGTTGCGCCCGCGCGCGTCGACGTAGCGGGCCTCGTCGACCCGGTGGCTGAGCTCGCGCAGCCGCGGGAGCACGCCGACGGCCTCCGCCGCCTCGTAGCCCGGGCCGAAGAAGTCGATCATGTAGCCCTGCGGGCGGGGGCCGGACGCCTTCTCCAGGACCACCACCTCGAATCCGAGGGTGTCGAGGCGCTGGGCGAGGGCGAGCCCCGCTATGCCTGCGCCGCAGACGACGATCCTCATGCCGGATCACCTGTTCCTTCCGTTTCGTGGGGTCCGCGCTCGCCGGCGGCGGGCGCGAGGATGCGGCCCAAGACGGGGGCGACGTCGGCGCCGCTCATTCCGGGACTCAGCGCCCGGTGCATCAGGACGCCGTCGATCGCGGCCGCCAGCACCGCCGCGGTGCCGTCCGGGTCGGCCACGCCGCACCGGCCCAGCCAGTCGGCCACCCGCGACCGGAACTCGGCCACCACCGCGGAGATCTCGCCGCGCAGCGCGTCGTCGCGGGTGGCGGCGAGGTAGGCCTCGATGAACAGCAGCGACTGCGGGTCGAGGCCGGTGTGCCGGTCCAGCTCGCCCAGCAGCAGCTCCAGCCCCCGGCGCGGGGAGTCCGCCCGGTCGAACAGGCCCGGCGCCTGGGCGAGGTAGTCGCGCATGGCACCGGTGGCGGCCTCGGACAGCAGCGCCTGCACCGAGGAGAAGTGGTAGTGCACCAGACCCGGCGTGACGCCGGCCCGGTCGGCCAGCATCCGGGTGCTGACCGCGGTCCAGCCGCGCTCGGCGATGAGCCGGCAGGCCACGTCGAGCAGCTTGCGGCGCACCTCGCGCCCGCGTTCGGCCGTGGTGGGTCGTGCCATGGGCCCTCCCTGCCCTGCGTCGACCGCCGGAGACCGGTGCGGCCGCGCGCTCGTACTTGGGCGTTCGACTTGGTCGGATGCCCAAAATAGCACACGCCTCACCGCGGCGGCCGCAGAGCCGGCGGATGCGGGACGCGAGGAGGGGGAGGCGGGAGCGGTGGAAGGGGCGGCGGCTCGTGGAGCCCGGGGCGGCTCGGCGGCCCCATCCGCAGAGGCGGAAGCCCGTCCCGCGCGCGGTCTCGATCCTCTCGGCGCCGACCTTCTTGCGCAGAGCGCGGATGGAGGCGTCGCGACGTCGGACCCCGGGTCGTAGCCGTAGCCCCCCACGGGACTGAGGAGCTGCCGGTGTGAGCACCTGATCGCGATGGCGCAGCGACAGCTCCAGCAGCGCGAACTCGCGCGCGGTGAGGTCGGCGGTGCCCGCGCCGGTGGCGGCGCGGCGGGCGCGCAGGTCCAGGGTGAGCTCGCCGGCGGTGAGCGTGGAGGCCTCAGGGCCGCGCTCGGCGCGCACGTCGCCGTCCTCACCGTCGTCGCCGGTGACGGGCGAGGGCGGGCCCACGGCCTCCTGACGGCGCGGGCCGCGGCTCGGCGCCGCCCGAGGAGACCGGGGCGGAGGGGAGGATACGGGCGACTCGCCGATGGTCACACGGCCGGGAGGACGGGCGGGCGGCGCATCGCTCCCGGAGGCTCGGACCACGGCGGACGCCTGCGAGGGGAGACCACCGCGACGGCGGTCGCCGCGGTGCGGTACAGCGGGTTCATGCCGGTGATCCTGCCGGACCCGCCCCGGCGCCGAGATGAAACGACGATGAGGATCCGCTCATCTGCGCAGCGAGGGACGGCGCGAGCGGACGGGCGGCCGGGGGGCATGAGGGGCGAGCGGCGCCGAAAGGAGGCGTTGACGCCCGACGAGGCCGCGAAGCGGAGCCGGCGGCGCGCCGGGGCGGTTTCCCCGGGCGATCGGCGCCGGGTGATGAGGGGCGCCGCCGCCGGAACCGGCGGCGGCGCCCTATCCGGAAGGGCGAGGGTTTGATCGGGTGGTGCCCCTCAGGGCGCGTCGGGAATGGAGAACGCGGCCCAGACCACCTTTCCCTGCCCGTCGAGGATGTTCCAGCCCCAGTCGGAGCTGTAGGAGTCGATGAGGCGCAGGCCCCGGCCGCCCTCGCCGCAGCCCTCGTCGAGCTCGCTTATGACAGGCGCGGCCCTGCTGGGGTCGAATACCATGCAGGTGAGCTCCCCGTCGCCGCGCACCAGGCCGAACTGCACGGACCACTCGGAGATCATCCCCGAGTCCACCGGCGCGGCGTGTCGGCACGCGTTGGTGACCAGCTCGGAGACGACCAGGCGGAGGTCGCAGGAGAGGGACTCCAGTCCCCAGTCCTCCAGCACCCCCGCGGCGAAGTCGCGGGCCCGCTTGACCGAGGCGGGGTGGAACCCCAGTCCGCACACCGCGGTGATGGGGCGGATGAAGTGCTCCCCGACCGGCAGCGGTGCCAACGACAGGCCTTGCCAGCCTCCGGGCACGTCGCCGACGCGGGCCGACGGGACTCGGGCGCCTCCGGACGCCAGGAAGAGGCCACCGGCGTGGAAGTGGGCAGAGTGCGCAGTCATCGCGCTCCTTGCGCTGTCGGGCTACTCGCACCGTACGGGTCCACTTGCATCCCTATCTCTCGTCGCTTACAGACGTAAGCACGAATGCATGTGCATAACGCAGTCTAGTGAGAAGTGCGCCGCATGTCCTCCCTGAGGCCGGTTGTTATGAAAATTTAAGCGAACCGGCCGGGCACCGGACGCGTCTCGACCGGCAACGCCGCCCCGTCGTCGCAGGCCACAGGGGATCGATCCGGCATCGCCGCAGGCCACGGCACTCGCCCGGGGTGGGCGGCGAACCGAACGCGACTCGGAAGTTGGACCGAAAGTCCCGATTTGCTCCGAGCGCCCCGCCTTGCCCCACCCGCGGCTTCTTAGCGGGTATTGCCATAGTTAACGTGGCTTACCAACGCAAGAACCCCTGCAAGCACATATGCACGTGCATCATGTAGTCTGCGCGCGAGTCGCGGATGATCTTGGTATGGCGACAGGACCGAAAGAGAGAACACCGATGCAGCAGACCTACAACGGCATCCCCGCCGGCAGCCTCCGGGGCGCCGTGTGGCGCAAGTCCGAGCTCAGCAACCCCAGCGGCAACTGCGTTGAGGTCGCCCGCCTGCCGGACGGGGAGATCGCCGTGCGCAACTCCCGCCACCCCAACGGTCCCGCCCTCATCTACACGCCCGCTGAGATGACGGCCTTCGTCCACGGGGCCAAACAGGGCGAGTTCGACCACCTGCTCGACTGATACGCCCGCTGAACGCGGACGGCCCGGCGCGGGTGGCCCACAGCGCAACCGGTCCGAGGACGGGACGGTACGCATCCCCCACTCCCTTGCAGCGCCCCCGCCCCACATTGACCCCCGTGATGACCCTCCGGGGAGGGCCGGGCCGGCTTCGCCCTCTTCCGCGGCGCGTGCGCCGCCGGGAGCACCCCCGCTCCGAGCGCACACCTTCTACCACGCGCGTCCACGCGCGCATCCGCGCAGACGCACATCCCCGCGCCGCGGTTGCCAGCGCGATCGGTGAACTTCGCGGATATCTCGACGCAAATCCGTGGCGGTATTCGATAATGTCCGCGGAATTCACTCGCTTCCCTCGGGATGCCGGCGGCCTCCACTTCCCCTCCGGCGCCCGCCGCCCGCCGGCCGACCGGCGACAGTGATCCGGATGCGTCTTCACCTGGTCACAGCGTGTGCAACTAACAGCATCCGGTCACAACACCGAGCGTGTGCGGCGTTCCGCGGCAATTGCCGTACCCGCCGCTATTCTGATTCACTGTCTCGGTCAGCTGCTCTCGGAGGGGCAAAATGGAGATAGCGCGGCCGGAGGAGGACACTCCCCCTGCGAACGTACTCGCCCAGTCACGGGGCGGGCCGACTGTGTTGCGCATTCTGCTGGGCACCCAGCTCCGGCGGCTCCGAACGGCCAAGGGCATCAGCCGCGAGGACGCCGGCTACGAGATCCGTGCCTCGCACGCGAAGATCAGTCGCTTGGAGCTCGGCCAGGTCAGTTTCAAGGAGCGCGACGTGGCGGACCTGCTCTCGCTCTACGGCGTGGACGACTCCGAGGAGCGCGGCACGCTGCTCTCCCTCGCGCGCCAGGCCAACAACCCCGGCTGGTGGCACAAGTACAGCGACGTGCTGCCGAGCTGGTTCGAGGTCTACGTCGGCCTTGAGGAAGCCGCCTCGATCATCCGTACTTATGAGCTTCAGTTCGTGCCGGGCCTGCTGCAGGCCGAGGAGTACGCCCGCGCGGTGATCATGCTGGGCCACGGCAACGCGCCCGTCGACGAGATCGACCGCCGCGTGCACCTGCGCATGACGCGCCAGGAGCGTCTGACCGGCCCGAACGCCCCGCGCCTGTGGGCCGTGGTCGACGAGGCCGCGCTGCGCCGTCCGCTCGGCGGCACGCACGCGATGCGCGCGCAGCTGGAGCACCTGATCGAGATGGCCACGCTGCCCAACGTCACGCTGCAGATCGTGCCCTTCGCGCGCGGCGGGCACGCGGCGGCGGGCGGGCCCTTCAGCATCCTGCGCTTCACCGGCGCCGACCTGCCCGACGTGGTCTATCTGGAGCAGCTCACCAGCTCGGTCTACTTCGACAAGCCCGAGGAGACCGACCATTACATGGCCGTCATGGACCGGCTCTGCCTGGAGGCCGCTCCGGCCTCGGAGACCCCTCGCTACCTGCGCCGCATCCTCGACGACCTCGGCTGAGGCAGGCGGGCGGGTCCCGGGCCGCGGTCGCGCGGCGGCCGGACCCGCCGCTCCCGCCGGCGCACCCGGCACCGCCCGGCCCGACCGCTCCCCCGGCAACCAGCGCCTTCGCCTGGGTCGGCGGGATTGACTTTTGATTAGTCCGGAGACCAAACTAATCCTTACCGCGGTGCGCGGCGAACGTCACACCGCCTCGGCACCGAGTCACCGTACCCCTCAACGATCACCCCGATCACGACGCGCTTGGAGGTCCGACGATGCTGGTCGCGGGAGTGGACTCGTCCACCCAGGGCACCAAGATTGTCGTACGCGACGCGGACACCGGCGTGCTGGTGCGGCGCGCGCAGGCGCCTCATCCCGACGGAACCGAGATCGAACCGCGGCACTGGTGGGACGCGCTGCTGAAGGTCTGCGGCGACGGAATGCTCGACGACGTCGTGGCGATCGGGGTGGGCGCCCAGCAGCACGGCATGGTCGCCGTCGACGGCGAAGACCGGGTCGTGCGCCCCGCCCTGCTGTGGAACGACACCCGCTCGGCCGGCGCCGCGCAGGACCTCGTCGCCGAACTCGGCGGCCCCGCCGAGTGGGCCCGCGCGGTGGGCAGCGTCCCCGTGGCCAGCCTCACCGTCACCAAGCTGCGCTGGCTGGCCGAGCACGAGCCGGACAACGCCGCCCGCACCCGCCGGGTCATGCTCCCCCACGACTGGCTGACCTGGCGCCTGCGCGGTGAGACCGACCCCGTCACCGACCGCGGCGACGCCTCGGGCACCGGCTACTTCGACACTGCCGAAGGCACCTACCGCCCGGACCTGCTGCGCCTGGCCTTCGGCCGCGACCTGGAGGTGCCCCGCGTCGCCCGGCCCGCGGAGAACGCCGGCGCGGTCCGCGTGCCCGGCCTGCCCGAGATCGCCACCGTGGCACCGGGCACCGGCGACAACATGGCCGCCGCACTCGGCCTGGAGGCCCGCCCCGGCGACGTCGTCGTGTCCCTGGGGACCTCGGGCACCGCCTTCGCCGTCGCCGACAAGCCGGTGGCCGACGCCTCCGGCCTGGTCACCGGGTTCGCCGACGCCACCGGACGGTTCCTGCCGCTGGTGGCCACCCTCAACGCCGCCCGCGTCCTCGACGCCGGCGCGCGGATGCTGGGCACGGACCTGGAGGAGTTCGGCCGGCTCGCGCTGTCGGCGCCGTCGGGCGCGGAGGGCCTCACCCTGCTCCCCTACCTCGACGGCGAGCGCACCCCGAACCTGCCCGACGCCACCGGCCGCCTCGACGGCATGACGCGGGCCAACCTGCACCCCGCGGCGATCGCCCGCGCGTTCGTCGAGGGCATGCTCTGCGGCCTGGCCGACGCCGTCGACGCGCTGACCGCCCAGGACGTCCCGGTCCACCGCGTGCTGCTGATCGGGGGCGCCGCCCGCTCGGAGGCGGTGCGCGCGATCGCGCCGCAGATCCTCGGGCGGCCCGTCGTGGTGCCCGAGCCCGGCGAGTATGTCGCCGACGGCGCCGCCCGTCAGGCCGCGTGGGTGCTGGCGGGCACCGCCGAGCCGCCGGAGTGGGCCGGACCGGGCAGCGCCCAGGTCTACGAGGCCGACCCCGCACCCGGTGTCCGCGAACGCTACTCGCGGGCGCGCAACGCCCTTGCCTGACCGCTGGGCAGGCAGAACCGCGCAGGCATCGTGCAGCGGCCGCGCCCCGGCGGCGCACCGCCGTCACCCGGCCTGCCACACGGCGAAATCCGCTTCCTCCCCGGTCTGACGGCGGGGGCATCGATGGAGGTAATCCGATGAACGACTACCAGCCCGTCCGCGAGGACAAGTTCACCTTCGGCCTGTGGACCGTGGGGTGGCGCGGCGTCAACACGTTCGGCGAGCCGGTGCGCCCGGTGCTGGACCCCGTCGAGGCCGTGCGCCGCCTCTCCGACCTCGGCGCCTACGGCGTCACCTTCCACGACGACGACCTCATCCCGCCCGGCAGCGACGCCGCCGCCCGCGAGCAGGTCCTCAAGCGCTTCCGCGGTGCGCTGGAGGAGACCGGCCTGGTCGTGCCGATGGCCACCACGAACCTGTTCAGCGACCCGGTGTTCCGCGACGGCGGCTTCACCTCCAACAGCCGCGACGTGCGCCGATACGCCCTCCGCAAGGTCCTCCGCAACATCGACCTGGCCGCGGAGATGGGCGCGCACACCTACGTGTGCTGGGGCGGCCAGGACGGCGCCGAGACCGAGGCGGGCAAGAACGGACGCGCCGCCCTGGACCGGCTGCGCGAGGCGTTCGACTTCCTCTGCGCCTACGTCCGCGAGCAGGGCTACGGGCTGCGCTTCGCTCTGGAACCCAAGCCCAACGAGCCGCGCGGCGACGTGCTGCTGCCCACCGTGGGCCACGCGCTGGCCTTCATCAACGAGTTGGAACACCCCGAGATGGTGGGCGTCAACCCGGAGGTCGGCCACGAGCAGATGGCCGGGCTGAACTTCGCGCACGGCATCGCCCAGGCCCTGTGGCACGGCAAGCTGTACCACATCGACCTCAACGGCCAGCGGGGTGTGAAGTACGACCAGGACCTGCGCTTCGGCGCCGGCGACCTCAAGGAGGCGTTCTTCCTGGTCGACCTGTTGGAGAACGCCGGGTACACGGGGCCGCGGCACTTCGACTTCAAGCCGCCGCGGACCGAGGACATGGACGGCGTGTGGGCCTCGGCCGCGGGCTGCATGCGCAACTACCTGATCCTGCGGGAGAAGGCCGCGGCCTTCCGCGCCGACCCGGAGGTCCGGGCCGCCCTGGAGGCCTCGCGGGTGGGCGAGCTGTCCGAGCCCACGCTCCGCGAGGGCGAGTCGGTCGCCGACCTGCTCGGCGAGGAGCTGGACCTGCCGGCGGTCGGCGAGCGCGGCTACCACTTCGAGCGGTTGGACCAGTTGGCCCTGGACCACCTGATGGGCGTGCGCTGAGCGGCGTGCCCCCTCTCCGCCGCCGGCCGGGGCTCCCCCTCCGGCCGGCGGCGGCCTCCACGGCGCGTCGAGGACGCCGGGCGGCGGCTTACACCGGGGCCGCCGCCCGGCCTATGCCGCGGCGCAGGCGGGTGAAGGCGCGCGGGCGGTCCATGGCCGCCGCGGCGGTCACCTCGCCCCCGCGTTCGTAGACCGCCGCGAAGGAGCGGTCGTCGAGCGAGCCCTCGACGACGCGCAGCTCGTCACCCTGCTGCACCCGGCCGGCGAACTGCAGCCGCAGCCCGTACTGGTCCGACCAGAAGTAAGGGGCGCGCCGGTACTCCTGGACCGTGGCGCCGGCGAGCAGGTTGGCCGCCGCGACGGCGGGCTGCTGGACGGCGCCGGTCCAGTGCTCGAACCTGGCGCTCGTGCCGTCGGCGCCGCGGCAGCGCGCCACGTCGCCCACTGCGGCGACCCGGCCGGCGGCGGTCAGCATCCCCGTGTCGCAGACGACGCCGTCGTCCAGCTCCAGGCCGGATCCGGTGAGCCAGGCGGTGTTGGGCCGCGCACCGATCCCCATGACGACGACGTCGGCGGGCACCAGGGTGCCGTCGGCGAGCTCGACCCCGGTGACGCGGTCGTGCCCGCGGAGGCCGCCGACGGGAACCCCGCACAGCAGCCGCACCCCGTTGTCGCCGTGCAGGCCTGCCGCGACGCGGGCGACGCCCGGTCCCAGCACCGCCTCCATCGGCACCTCCAGCGCCTCGACCACGGTGGTCTCCAGCCCCAGCGCCGAGCACGCCGAAGCGATCTCGGCGCCGATGAAGGAGCCCCCGATGACCGCCACGCGCGGCGACCCGGCGGCGAGGTCGGCGCGCAGCGCCTGCGCGTCGGCCAGGCTGCGCAGCACGTGCACCCCGGCCAGTCCGGCGGTGCCCGGCAGCCGGTTCGGGGCGGCGCCGGTGGCCACGACCACGGCGTCCGCGCCGATCTCGGCCTCGTCGGCGAGCCGCACACTCCGCCGCCGCAGGTCCAGGCCCGCGGCGCGCACGCCCAGCCGCCAGTCGAGGTCCAGGTCGGCGTCGTCGGCGTCGAGCAGGGCGATGTCCTCGGTGTCGGCCTTGCCCAGCAGGAACTCCTTGGACAGCGGCGGTCGGTCGTAGGGCGGGCCGTGCTCGTCGCCGATGACCGTCAGCCTGCCCTCGAACCCCTGCCGGCGCAGCGCTCGGGCGGTTTCCAGGCCGGCCAGCGACGCGCCGACCACGGCCACCGCCCTCATGCCGCGCCCTCGACGACGCGCTCGGCGGCGGGCGCGGCTGCCGGCTCGGCCGCGGCCGCGTGCACGTAGACGCCGCCGTCCTCGGCGACGGTGACCTCGTAGGTGCGCACGGGGTGCTTGGCGGGCAGGCAGCTCGGTTGGCCGGTGCGCAGGTCGAAAGCGGCCTCGTGCAGCGGGCACTCGACGTGGCACCCCTCCAGCCAGCCCTCGGAAAGGGAGGCGTTCTGGTGGGTGCAGGTGTCGTCGACGGCATAGATCTCGCCGTCGGCGTTGAACAGGGCGATGGGGACGTAGGCCATCACACGCAGCGACTCGCCCTGGGGCAGGTCGTTCAGGTGGCAGGCATAGATCATGGCGAGCTCCTCCTCTCCTTCGGGTCGGGTGTGCTGATCGGTCGCGCTCCGCCGGGATGCCGTGCGGCATGCGGCGGGCATGCGGCGGGCAGGGGCCTGGTTCCGGTGGTGGGACCCGCGGCGGAGTGCCGCGGTGGACGACGTCAACGGGGATGATCTTCGTCCCCTAATGCGCAACTACACGCCTAGTACGCAACAGTGTCTGCGGCCGCCCCGATCGCCGTCAAGCCCTCTGGAATCCCTGGTGATCAGCAACTTCCGCGAAATATTGATTAACATTCCGCCTCTTGACGCGGCCTTTCCGGCGGGTCAGCCTGTTGCTGATAACGCAGTGAGATGCATAGTACGAAACGTGACGGGCGTACCCGCCCGCGCCGCACCGGTTGCCCGTGTTCCGAGGGGGACGCCAATGACCGCCTCCGTTCCGCCGCCACGCACCCACCGCCCCCCGCGCCCGCGCGTCGTGATCATCGGCGCCGGCATCGTCGGCTGCGCCCTGGCCGACGAGCTCACCGCCCGCGGACTCCACGACGTCACCGTCCTGGAGCAGGGGCCGCTGTTCGCCACCGGCGGCTCCAGCTCGCACGCGCCGGGCCTGGTGTTCGCCACCAACCCGTCCAAGACGATGACCGAGTTCGCGAAGTACACCGTGGCCAAGTACTCCCGGCTCGACCTCGACGGCCGGTGGTGCTTCCGTGCCGTGGGCGGCCTGGAGGCGGCCACCACGCCCCAGCGCTGGGACGACCTCAAGCGCAAGCTCGGCCTTGCGCGCTCCTGGGGTGTGCGGGCCGAGCTCGTCGGGCCGGACGAGTGCGCGCGGATGTGGCCGCTGCTCGACAGCGACCGGGTCCTGGGCGGGCTGTACACCCCCGACGACGGGCTGGCCAAGGCGGTGCGCGCCGGCGAGGCCCAGGCGCGCGCCGCGACGGCGCGGGGCGCGGCCTTCTTGGACCACCACACCGTGGTGGGGGTCGAGCGCGACGGCGGCCGGGTGCGCGGGGTGGTCACCGACCGCGGCGCCTTCCCCGCCGACGTCGTGGTTTCGGCGGCCGGGTTCTGGGGGCCGGCGATCGGGCGGATGGCCGGAGTCGCGGTCCCGCTGCTGCCCCTGGCCCACCAGTACGCCTTCACCGCGCCCGTCGAGGGGGTGGAGAACCCGCCCGAGATCGAGGCGCGCCGCCCGCTGCTGCGCCATCAGGACCGCGACCTCTACTTCCGCGAGCACGGGGACCGGATCGGGATCGGCTCCTATGCACACCGTCCCATGCCGGTGCACCTGGCCGACGTCGCCGAGCCCGGCGCGGAGGCCTCCGAGGACATGCCCTCGAAACTGGAGTTCACCCCCGCCGACTTCGACCCGAGCTGGCGCGACAGCGTGGAGCTGCTGCCTGCCCTGGCCGGCTCCACGATCGAGGAGGGCTTCAACGGCGTCTTCTCGTTCACGCCGGACGGCATGCCGCTGCTGGGCGAGTCGCGGGCGCTGCGCGGGTTCTGGCTGGCCGAGGCCGTGTGGGTGACCCACTCCGCCGGCGCGGCCCGGGCCGTCGCCGAATGGATCGCCGAGGGCCGCCCCTCGACCGACGTGCACGAGTGCGACGTGCACCGCTTCGAGGACGCGCAGCTCTCCCCCGCCTACGTGGCCGACCGCGGCAAGCAGAGCTTCGTCGAGGTCTACGACGTCGTGCACCCGGCGCAGCCGATCGAGGGGCCGCGCCCGCTGCGCACCAGCCCCTTCTACCAGCGCGAGCGCGATCTGGGCGCGTTCTTCCTGGAGGGCGGCGGTTGGGAGCGGCCGCACTGGTACACGGCCAACGCCCCGCTGGTGCGCCCCGAGGACGAGGGTGCCGTGCACGACCCCTGGGCCGCCCGCTACCACTCCCCCCTCGTCTGCGCCGAGGCCCGCGCGACCCGCGAGGGCGTGGCGCTGTATGACATGACGCCGCTGAAGCGGCTGGAGGTCAGCGGTCCGGGCGCGCTCGCGTTCCTGCAGCGCATGACCACCAACCAGCTCGACCGCAAACCCGGAGGCGTCGCCTACACGCTGCTGCTGGATCCCGGCGGCGGAGTGCGCAGCGACCTCACCGTCGCCCGCCTGGACGAGGACTTCTTCCAGGTCGCCGTGAGCAGCAGCCTCGACGTCGAGTGGCTGCGCGCCCACCTGCCCGCCGACGGCTCGGCGGTCCTGCGCGAGACCACGGCGGGCACCTGCTGCATCGGGGTGTGGGGGCCGCTCGCGCGCGACCTGGTGCAGCCGCTCAGCGGGGACGACCTCTCGCACGAGGGTTTCGGCTTCTTCAAGGCCCGGCGTGTGCACATCGGGCATGTGCCGGTGCTCGCCCTGCGGGTGTCCTACGTGGGCGAGCTGGGCTGGGAGCTCTACACCGGCGCCGACCTGGGCCTGCGGCTGTGGGACACGCTGTGGGAGGCCGGGCGCGGACTGGGCGCGGTCGCCGCGGGCCGCGGGGCCTTCAACAGCCTGCGGCTGGAGAAGGGCTACCGCCTGGCCGGCACCGACATGACCACCGAACACGACCCCTATGAGGCCGGTCTGGGGTTCGCGGTTCGGCTGGACAAGGGCGACTTCATCGGGCGCGAGGCCGTCGCCGCCGCAGCGGAGCGCGAGCCCCGGCGCAGGCTGAGCTGCCTGACCCTGGACGACCCGGAGCGCACGGCGATGGGCCGCGAACCGGTGCTCGTCGACGGCGCGCCCGCCGGATACGTCACCAGCGCCGCCTACAGCACGACATTGGGCCGAACCGTCGCCTACGCGTGGCTGCCCGCCGAGGCCGGCCTGCCCGGCACCGCCGTGGAGGTGGAGTACTTCGGCGAGCCGCTGGCCGCCACCGTGGCCGCCGAACCGCTGTTCGACCCGCAGATGGCCCGCATCCGCCGCTGAATGCGCACACCGCGCCCCGTACCGAGGAGCGGCCGCGGGCGAGCACCTGCCCCTCCGACCGCGACACCTTCCGCATCCGCCGCCGAGGAGGCACCCACCCTATGGACCGCTCCTACGACGTCGCCGTCATCGGACTCGGCGCGATGGGCAGCGCCGCCGCCTACCACCTGGCCGCACGCGGGCAGCGCGTGCTCGGCCTGGAGCGCTTCGGCCCCGCCCACGACCGGGGCTCCAGCCACGGCGGGTCGCGCATCATCCGCCAGGCCTACTTCGAGCACCCCGACTACGTTCCGCTGCTGCTGCGCGCCTACGAGCTGTGGGAGGCGCTGGAGCGCGACTCCGGGACCGGCCTGCTGACCGTGACCGGCGCGCTGATGGTGGGCCGGCCCGGAACCCGCACCGTGGCCGGCAGCCGCGACTCGGCCCGGCGGTGGGGACTGGCGCACGAGATGCTGGACGCCGGCGACATCCGCCGCCGCTTCCCCACGATGGCGCCGCAGGCCGACGAGGTCGCCCTCTACGAAGAGCGCGGCGGGTTCGTGCGGCCCGAGGCCGCGGTGTCCGCGCACCTCGGCCTGGCCGAACGGTCAGGGGCCGACCTGCGCTTCCACGAACCCGTGCACACCTGGACCGCTCTACCCGGGGGCGAAGGCGTGCGGATCGCCACCGCCGAGGACTCCTACACCGCCGCACGGCTGGTGGTGTGCCCGGGCGCGTGGGCGCCGCGACTGCTGGCGGACCTCGGCGTGGACTTCACCGTCGAACGGCAGGTGCAGTACTGGTTCGCGCCGCGCGGCGGCACCGCGCCGTTCACACCCGACCGCCATCCCGTCTACGTGTGGGAGGCGCCCGCGGGCGTGCAGGTCTACGGGTTCCCCGCCTATGAGGGACCGGGCGAGGGCGTCAAGACCGCGTTCTTCCGGCGCGGCACCGCCTGCACTCCGGAGTCCCTGGACCGCAGGATCCATCCCGCCGAGATCGCGGCGATCGCCGACCACCTGAGCACCCGCATCCCCGACCTGCCCGGCGGCTTCCTGCGCGGCGCCGCCTGCATGTACACCACCACCGCCGACGAGCACTTCGTGATCGGCGCCCACCCCGAGCACCCCCAGGTCACCGTCGCCTGCGGGTTCTCCGGGCACGGGTTCAAGTTCACCCCGGTGGTCGGCGAGATCGCCGCCGACCTGGCGACCGAGGGGACCACCGCCCACCCCGTCGACCTGTTCGAGCCGCGGCCGCGCCGCGCCGCGGCGGCCCCGCAGGAGGTGGCCCGTTGACAGCGACCGACCCCGACGCCCCCGGTACGGCGGCCCCGCCCGCGGAGCTGCTGCCCACGCTTGCGGGGCACTACTACACCGATCCCGCGGTGTTCGCCCGCGAGCAGGAGCTGATCCTTGAGTCCCACTGGTTCTGCGCGGTGCGCAGCGCCGACCTGGCCCGGCCGGGCGCCTTCCGCACCGCGACCGTGGGGCGGGAGAGCGTGCTGGTCTGCCGCACCCGCTCCGGCGCCGTACGCGCGTTCTTGAACGTGTGCCGGCACCGCGGAGCGCAGCTGTGCACCGCCGAGTCCGGCGAGGTCCGCCGCTCGCTGCAGTGCCCGTACCACGCCTGGACCTACGACCTGGACGGGCGCCTGGTGGCCGCGCCCAACATGGCCGACATGCCCGGCGTCGACAAGCGCGAGCGCGGTCTCATCGGCGTGCACGTGCGCGAGTGGCTGGGGTACGTGTGGGTGTGCCTGGCCGACGAGCCGCCGTCCTTCGACGAGACGGTGCGCGGCGCGGTGGCGCGGCGCCTCGGCGACGAGGACGTGGTGGAGCGCTACGGCGTCGAGGGGCTGGCGCTGGGCCGGCGCATCTCCTACGACGTCGCGGCCAACTGGAAGCTGGTCGTCGAGAACTTCATGGAGTGCTACCACTGCGGCACCATCCATCCCGAGCTGACCGAGGTGCTGCCGGAGTTCGCCGAGGGCTACGCCGCGCAGTACCACGTGGGCCACGGGGCGGAGTTCGGCTCCGACGTCGACGGGTTCACCGTCGACGGCACGGCCGGGTTCGGCCGCCTCGGCGGCGTCGGCGAGGAGCAGGACCGCCGCTACTACGCCGTCACCGTGCGGCCGCAGGTGTTCCTCAACCTGGTACCCGACCACGTGATCGTGCACCGCATGTTCCCGCTGGCCCCCGACCGCACGCTGATCGAGTGCGACTGGCTCTACAGCCCCGAGGTGGTGGAGTCCGGAACCGACCTGTCCCACTCGGTGGAGCTGTTCGACCGCGTCAACCGCCAGGACTTCGAGGCCTGCGAGCGCTGCCAGCCGGCCATGTCCTCGCGCGCCTACCGCACGGGCGGGGTGCTGGTGCCGGTCGAGCACCACATCGCCGAGTTCCACGCCTGGGTCGCCGACCTGCTCGGCGACCCCCCGGAGTAGGGCGGGCGCGGCAGGGGCGGGGCGCGTGAGGGCACGCGCCCCGCTGCACCGCGCCGCACCGGCCTCCGTACGTCACTCGGGCAGCGGGGCGCGGGGACCGCGCAGCGCCGGCTCGCTCCGCGCGGCGACCAGCCAGTCCAGCGCGCGCTGGCCGCGCACCACGGTGTTGCGCAGGGAGCCCACGCCGGTGATCTCGATGTCGACCACGTCGTCCTCCTGCAGCGTGAAATCCATGTCCGGCACGATTCCGGTTCCGGTGGCCAGGACGGCGCCGTCGGGGAAGGGATAGCAGTCGAACAGGCTGGAGACCAGGTCCTCGGGCCTGCGGCGCAGGCCGGCCAGCGCGACCTCGCCGGTGAACGCCTCCTCGCCGCCGCGCAGCACGCTCATCCGCACGGCACCGGCGCGCGGGTCGTCGAGCTCCCAGACCGGTCTGACGAAGGCGCCGAGAGCGCACCCTCCGGCGTAGACCTTGGCCTGGGGCAGGTAGAGGGCGTTCTCCCCCTCGATGGAGCGGGAGCTGACGTCGTCGCAGACGCCGTATCCGACGATCTCCGCGTGGGCGTTGACGAAGAGCGCCAGCTCGGGCTCCGGCACGTCCAGGGCGGAGTCGGCGCGCACGCCGATGGGCTCGCCGTCGGTCACCACCCGCCAGGCGACCGACTTGAAGAACAGCTCGGGGCGGTCGGCGTCGTAGACGCGGTCGTAGAGGTCGGCGCTGTCGCTCTCCTCGCCGCGCGCCTCGCGGGAGCGCTCGTAGGTCACGCCGCCGGCCCACACCTCGGTGCCGCCGTCGACGGGGGGCAGGACCGCGACGTCCGCCAGCCGGGCCGCGAGCCGCTCGCCGGACGCGGCGGCGGCCAGTTCGCGGATCTCGGCCAGCGGTCTGCCCAGCAGATCGGCCATGTCGCGCACGTCGGGGAGCGGACGAACGACCGCCTCGCCATCGTCGTCGCCGAGTCCTACGCGCACGCGCCCGTCGGCATCGGCGTAGCGGAGAATCCCGCGCACTGTTCGCACCCTTCCGTCGCTCGGCTCCACACAACCGTTCAACATGCAGAACAGTGAACGGCATGTTGAACGTAACACCGAACGGCCACTGGCGTACATCACCCGCGGGCGGGAATTTGACCTGCGCCACAACGGCCGCTTAACGTCCCTTTCATCATGCTGACTTCCGTTCCACATGTTGAACACCCGGGACCGACGCGCAGTGCACCGCGTCCGGGACCCCGGCCGTGAGGGAGCGCGTACGCCGGACGGGCACCGCGGCGGCCGCCGCGCTAGCGGGGCTCGGGGGCGCCCATGCGCGCGCCGAGGTCGCCGGCCAGGCCGCGCAGCCGCTCCGCCCGCTCCCGCTGCCGTCCCGCCGAAGCGGCGGTGGCCAGCCCGGTGAAGCTCACGGCCGCCGCCTGCCCCCGCGTGGCGGTGCCGGGCACCGTCGCCGCCAGGCACAGCAGGCCCTCCAGGGTCTCGCCGGAGTCGAGGGCGTACCCGCGCTCGCGCACCGCGTCGAGGTCGCGCCGCAGCTCGTCGGGGTCGGTGATGGATTCGGCGGTGGGGTGCGGCAGCGGTCCCGCCGCATCGAGCCGCGCGGCCAGCTCCGCGGGGGGCAGTTCGGCGAGCATGGCCTTGCCCGTGGCGGTGGTCGTCGCCGGCAGCGGACGGCCGATCTGCGAGGCCAGCACCACCGGGTGGCGCCCGTCGCGCCGCGCCAGGTAGACGACCTCCAGCCCGGTCTCGCCGAGGACCGCCAGCTGGACGGTCTCCTCCTGGCAGTCGTCGCGTTCGCGGCAGACGTCCTGGAACTCGCGGACGATGTCGACGCCGGCCAGGTAGGCCTCGGCGTAGCCCACGAGGCGCCGCCCCAGCCCGAAGCCCTCGGGGGTGCGGCGCACCAGCCCGGCCTCCGCAAGCGCGCCGCAGACGTTGGAGACCGACGACTTCGCCGCGCCGAGCCCGCGCGCGAGCTCGGCCAGCGAGACCGCCCGGCCGCGCCGCTCGGCGAGCATGTCGAGGATGGCCGCCGCCCGCGTGACCGCCGGCGCCAGCGAGCGCTCACCCTGCGCCGCTCCGTCGTCCATGCCCGCGGCCACCTCCCGCGCCTGTCGGATCACCGATGCGGGGAGCCGCCTTCCGGCACCCCGCCGCGGGTTCAACATACTGAACACGGGCCGCCGCCGCACCCGCCGCCCGAGCACAGCACGCCCGCGACCGGGCGCCGAGGTCCGCCGGTCCCCGGGCCGGTCCCCATCGCCAGCCACGACACCGCAGAGGAGTGCCCGCAATGACCAGCACCGACGAGAACGAATCCGACCGCCGCAGCACGCACTGGTTCGGCGCGAGCGGCCGGTCGGGGATGCTCTACCGGTCCTGGATGCGCAACCAGGGCTTCAGCGACGAGGTCTTCGACGGCCGCCCGGTCATCGGGATCGCCGTCTCCGGATCGGAGCTGGCCCCCTGCAACGCCCATCTCTCCCGTGTCGCCGAATCGGTCAAGCGCGGGGTCTGGCAGGCCGGGGGCTTTCCTCTGGAGTTCCCCGTCATGGCCCTGGGCGAGACGGTGCTGCGGCCCACCGCGATGCTGTACCGCAACCTGCTGGCCATGGAGGCCGAGGAGCTGATGCGCGCCAACCCGCTGGACGGGGTCGTGCTGCTCTCCGGCTGCGACAAGACGACGCCGGGCCTGCTGATGGCCGCCGCCAGCACCGACCTGCCCGCGCTGATGATCACCGGCGGGCCGATGCTCAACGGCAAGTTCCGGGGCGAGGACATCGGCTCGGGCACCCATGTGTGGAAGTTCGAGGAGGAGGTGCGCGCCGGGCGGATGACCGAGGCCGACTGCTCCTTCGCCGAGTCGTGCATGTCCCGCTCCAACGGCCACTGCATGACCATGGGCACCGCCTCGACGATGGCGTGCATGGCCGAGGCCCTGGGCATGCAGCCGGCCTACGCCGCGACGTGGCCGGCGGTGGACGCCCGGCGCTACGCCGCCGCGCAGCGCTCGGGCCGGCGCATCGTCGAGATGGTCGAGCAGGACGTGCGGCCCTCCTCCATCATGACCCGCGAGGCCTTCGAGAACGCGATCCGGATCAACGCCGCCATCGGCGGCTCCACCAACGCCGTCATCCACCTGCTGGCGATCGCCGGGCGGCTGGGCGTGGACCTGAGCCTGGACGACTTCGACGTGCTGGCGCGCGAGGTGCCGACGCTGCTGGACCTGATGCCCAGCGGCCGGTTCCTGATGGAGGACTTCTGCTATGCGGGCGGACTGCCCGCGGTCGTCGCCGAACTGGGCGGGCTGCTGCACGCCGACGCGCCCACGGTGACCGGCGAGCCCCTCGGGGCGGCCGCGCGCACCGCCGAGTGCCACAACCGCGAGGTCATCCGGCCGATCGACGACCCGCTGCAGCCCGCCGGCACCGGCACCGCCGTGCTGCGCGGCAACCTGGCGCCCTCCGGGGCGGTGGTCAAGCAGTCGGCGGCGAGCCCGCACCTGCTCGTCCACCGCGGTCGGGCGCTGGTCTTCGACTCCCCCGAGGAGTACTACGCGGTCGCCGATGACCCCGAGCTCGACGTCGACGCCGACACCGTGCTGGTGCTGCGCAACTGCGGCCCGGCCGGCTACCCCGGCATGCCCGAGGTCAGCAACGTCGCGCTGCCCTCCAAGCTGCTCGCCCAAGGCGTGAGCGACATGGTGCGCATCTGCGACGGGCGCATGTCCGGGACCGCCTACGGCACGGTGGTGCTGCACACCGCGCCCGAAGCCGCCGTGGGCGGCCCGCTGGCGCTGGTGCGCGACGGCGACGAGATCAGCCTGGACGTCCCGGCGCGCACGCTGACCCTGCACGTCGACGACGCCGAGCTGGAGCGCCGCCGCGCCGAGTGGGCTGCGCCCCGCCCGCATTCGGACCGCGGCTGGGTGCGCCTGTACTGCGAACGCGTGCTCCAGGCCGACCGGGGCGCCGACCTGGACTTCCTGGTCGGCTCCAGCGGCCACGAGGTCCCGCGCGAGTCCCACTGACCCCGCTCCCCCGAGCGCGCGCCGTGTGCGCCTCCGGGGGCTGTGCGGGTCCGAGCGCACCGGAGGCGGGAACCGAGCGACCGGCCGGCCGACCTGCTTCCGGTGCCTTCGCCTGCCGTAGCTGTGCCAAATATCGAATATCGTTCTATACTTCGGCCTGCAAGGACCCCGTTCGCGCCCGGGCGGGTCCGCAGCCTAGCCTGGGCGCGTTCCGCCGCCCTCAGGGAGGACCGCACGCCGATGGCCCGCCGCACCCCCGCTCTCCTGCGTGCCCTGGACATCCTGGAGCTGTTCACCGACGGGCGGGAGTCGGTCAGCGCGCCCGAGGTGGTCGAGGAGCTCGACCTGCCGCGCACCACGGTGCACGAGCTCCTGCACACCCTGGTCGACCGGCAGTACCTCGATCCCCACCCCGAGATCCCCGGCCGCTACCGGCTCGGCCTGCAGTTGTTCCGGCTGGGCAGCGCCTACGCCGAAGGGCTCGACACCGCGCGCACCGGCCGGCAGACCGCCCGCGAGCTGGTGGAGGCGTGCAACGAGACCTCGCACGTGGCCGTCCTCGACGACGTGCACATCGTCTACGTCGCCAAGGTCGACAGCTCGCACGCGGTGCGGATGGTCTCCACCCTGGGCGGGCGCATCCCGGCACACTGCACCGCGCTGGGCAAGGTATTGCTGGCTGCGCTGCCCGAGCACGAGCTGCGCACGCGGCTCGCGCGGACTCCGCCCGAGCCGATGACGCCGCGCAGCATCACCGGGGTGCCCGCGCTGCTCGACGAGCTGCGGCGCGTCCGCGAGGCGGGCACCGCGGTGGAGATCTGCGAGTCCAACCCCGACGTGTGCTGTGTGGCGGCTCCCGTGCGCGACCGCACCGACCAGGTCGTGGCGGCCGTGAGCGTCTCGGTGCCGCTGCACCGCTGGTCCGAGGAGCGCCGCGCGGAGCTGGAGGACCTCGTGGCCGACGGGGCGCGCCGCTTCACCACCGCGTTGGGCGGGCGCGTCCGGGCCTGATGGGTGCGAGGCCCAGCGGGGGCGGAGCTGGGCGGGCCGCGTGCGGGTGCGCATCGGTGCGTGCGGCGGATGCGCGCGGCGGCGCGGCCGGACACGGCAGCCGGCGGGCGCGGCCCGAAAGCCGCACCCGCCGGAGCGCGCGTCCTCAGAACACCAGCACGGACAGCCCGTAAAGCGCGCACACCAGTGCGAACGCCATCAGGCCCACGGCGGTGGCCTGGACCGTCCAGGTGCGCAGCGTCGTCTTCGTGTCCATCTCCAGGAAGCCGCGCACGAGCCAGAAGCCCGAGTCGTTGACGTGGGACAGCACGATCCCGCCGGCGCACATGGCGAGGACGATCAGCGCCAGCTCGAACTGCGAGTGCCCGCCCGCGGCCTGCACGGCCGGCGCCAGCAGCCCGGCCGCGGTCGTGGTGGCCACGGTCGCCGAGCCCTGGGCCACCCGCATCACCACGGCGATCAGGAACGCGGCCACGATGAGCGGCAGACCCATCGCGTCCAGCCCGTCGGCCAGCGCGTCGCCGATGCGGCTCTCGGCCATGACCGCACCGAACATGCCGCCGGCGCCGGTGAGCAGGATGATCGTGCATACGGGCGCCAGCGCGCGGTCGATGAGGCGCTCCAGCGACGCGCCGTCGCCGCGGCGGCGCCACCCGAGCAGGTACAGGGCGGCCAGCACGGTGATCAGCAGCGCCGCCGGAGTCTGGCCGAGCGCTTGCAGCGACTGCACCCACAGCGCCTTCTTGTCGACGGCGCCGGCGGCGCCGAGTGTCTCCAGTCCGGTGTTGACGAAGATCAGCACCACCGGCAGCAGCAGCAGGAACAGCAGCACCGGCATGCGCGGCGGGGCGACCGGCTCCTGCTGCCCGGGGCCGGAGCCGCCGCCGTCCGCGGGGCCGCTGCGCTCCGCGGAGCCGTCCGACCCGGCGCCGGGACCGCCCAGGATCGCCGGGATGGGCACATCGTTGCGGGCGCCCAGCCAACGGCCGAGCAGGTAGCCGCTGACGTACCAGGTGGGCAGGGCCACCAGCAGGCCGGTGAGCACCACGACGCCCATGTCCGCGCCGACCAGCTGGGTGGCCGCGACCGGTCCCGGGTGGGGCGGCAGCAGCGCGTGCATGGCCAGGAAGGCGCCGGTGGCCGGCAGGGCGTAGAGCAGCACCGACCCGCCCATGCGCCGGGCGACCGAGAAGATGATGGGCAGCATCACCACGAACGCGGCGTCCAGGAAGATCGGGAAGCCGAACAGCAGTGAGGCGACGCTCAGCGCGAGCGGCGCGCGGCGCTCGCCGAACAGGCGGGTGAGCCCGTCGCAGAGCACCTGGGCGCCGCCGGAGACCTCGATGAGCCGGCCGAGGATCGCGCCGAACCCGATCAGCAGGACGACCTCGCCGAGTGTCGAGCCCAGCCCGTCGAGGAGCAGGGGTACGAGCTTGCCCGGAGGTGTTCCGGTGGCCAGCGCGGTCGCGGCGCTGACCAGGATCAGCGCGAGGACGGCGTGCAGGCGCACCTTGATGATGAGAAAGAGCAGGGTGGCGATGGATAGCACGGCGACGGCGAGGAGCCATGCCGTGGGGAGGTTCGCTGTATCTGCCATGGATGGGGACCTGTCCGAGGGCTGGTTGCGGTGGCGCGCGTCGGTGCGCGCCGTCGGGGGCGGGGGGCGCGGCCGCCGGCGGCGCGGGGGCCGGGGCGGCTGGGGGCGCCGCTGATCGTGAGGGGCGTGCGGTGGCGGTGCATCGCCGCACCTCGGTGTTCTATATTTCGGACGACGTCTGCTATTTCGTCACCTTAGATTCGCGGTGTGCGGCAGGTCAACCCGGCCAGTGGCGCGCATCACCGGTCGGGTGCGCCGGACACCCTCCCGTTGACCGGCTCCCGCGCCACCCATAAGGTGCAGTGACGATATAGAGAACATCGTTCGGTATACAGAACAGAGTGCATCCCGGACGCTCCGCCGCCCCTGCGCCGGCGGACTCCGCCCTCCGACCCGTCGCCCCCGCCGTGAGGACCGCCATGACCGACTCCGCGCCGCACCCGCCCCCCGGCCGCGCCGCGCTCGACGCGCTCGGCCTGCCCGCAACCGACGCAGAACCGCCCGCCTCCCCGCTGGCGTTCCCCGACGGGGGCGCCTGGCGGTTGGAGATCCCCAGCGTCGAGGGCCCGGGAGCGCTGCAGGCGGTGCTGTCGGCCGCCGCGGAGTGGGAGGTGCCGATCCACCGCGTCTCGCAGGGGTCGGGCGTGACCATGCTGACCGACGGCGAGATCACCGAGATGGTGCGGACGTGCGCGGAGGCCGGCGTCGAGCTGTGCCTGTTCGCCCGCCCCGGCGCCAACTGGGACATCGGCGCCGCGCGGGACAGCGCCGCCGGCTCGGCCTCCTCCCGCAGCAGAGGCGCCGCGCAGCTCGAAGCGGGGGTCGCCGAGGCCGAGCGGGCGGCGTCGCTGGGCGTGCGCAGCCTGCTGGTGGCCGACGAGGGCCTGCTGTGGGTGCTGCACAGCAGGCGGGCCGACGGCGACCTGCCCGCCGACCTGCAGCTGAAGGTCTCGGTGATGGCGGGCCCGGTCAACCCGGCGGCGCTGGCCGTGCAGGAGCGCCTGGGCGCCGACACCGTCAATGTCCCCTCGGACCTGAGCCTGCACCAGCTGGCCGAGTTGCGGGCGGCCGGACCGGTGACCCTGGACTTCTACGTCGAGGCGCCCGACAACATCGGCGGGTTCGTGCGCCACCACGAGATCGCCGGGATCATCCGCGCGGCGGCGCCGGTGTACGTGAAGTTCGGCTTGCGCAACGCGCCCGACGTCTATCCCGCGGGCGAGCAGCTCAGCGCGGTGGTGGCGGCCTCGTCCCGCGAACGGGTCCGCCGCGCGCGCCTGGGCCTGGACGCGCTCGCGCGCACTCCGGACCCGCCGCGGATGTCCGCACCGGGCCGGCGCGAGCAGCCCGGGTGCGCCCGCTTCGCGCCCACCGGATTCGCGGGGGGGAGCGCATCGGCGTGACGCGGTTCCGCTCCGTGTCGCGTTCGACGGTACGTCCGCGGCGGGCGGCGCCCGACGGGTGCCCCCGCCCGGCGGGCCCAGCGGGGTGCGGCATACTCGTGCAGCGGCGCCACCGGCGGGCCTGCGCCCACCTGCCCGACCGGCCTGACCGGCCCGACCGGCCCCGACCGGCGGCTGCGCACCGCGCCCCGCCGGGGCTCCGACGACGCGGCGGGAGCGGGGCTCCCGCAGGCCGCCTGCCGCTCTCGGCGCCCCGCGCGGCAGAATGGCGATCGGCGACACACCCCCGGTCAGCGGGCGCACGGGTGACGGGGCCGACAGCGGGGCAGGCCGGGATGAGGAGGCGCCCGCCGATCGGTCCCCCGACGCCGCCGGCCGCCCTGCGGCTCCCGGGCGGGCCGGGCGTGAGCGGGACGGCTCCGGTCGCCCCGGTCGCGGCGCAGCCGTGGTAGGAACAACAACGGAAAGCGCATTCCATCCGACCGCACGCCAACGCGAGGAAGCAGACGATGACCCAGACCGGTATTCGTGACACCACCGACGCGGAGCTGGACCGCATCCTGGAGTCCGCGGCCGAGGCGGCCGAGGCGTTCGGCGCCCTGGCACCGCGCGAGCGCGCCGCCATGCTGCGCGCCGTCGGCGACGCCGTCGACGCGGCGGCCGACGATCTCGTGCCGATCGCCCGGCGCGAGAGCCGCCTGCCCGAGGCACGGCTCAAAGGCGAGTTGGCACGCACGACGTTCCAGCTGCGGCTGTTCGCCGAGGTGCTGGAGGACGGCGCCTACCTGGAGGCCGCCGTCGACCACCCCGACCCCGAATGGCCGGTGGGCCCGCGTCCCGACGTGCGCCGCATCCTGGAGCCGCTGGGACCGGTGGTGGTGTTCGGCGCCAGCAACTTCCCCTTCGCCTTCAGCGTGATCGGCGGCGACAGCGCCTCGGCCCTGGCTGCGGGCAACCCCGTCGTCGTCAAGGCCCACCCCGGCCACCCGGAGCTGTCGGTGCGCACCGGCGAGGTCGTCACGGCCGCGCTGCGCGCCGCCGGCGCGCCCGACGGCGTCTTCTCCGTGGTCCTCGGCCAGGAGACCGGCCGCAGCGCGGTGCTGCACCCGCTCACCCGCGCCGTCGGGTTCACCGGGTCGATCCCCGGCGGCCGGGCGCTGCACGACCTCGCGGTCGGCCGCCCCGACCCGATCCCCTTCTACGGCGAGCTGGGCAGCCTCAACCCCGTCTTCGTCACCCGCGCCGCGGCGAAGGCGCGCGCCGACGAGATCCTCAGCGGCTACGCCGACTCGTTCACCCTGGGCACGGGCCAGTTCTGCACCAAGCCAGGCGTACTGCTGGTGCCCGAGGGGACCCCGATGGACTCCCTGGCCGAGTCCGTCCGGGAGCGCCCGGGCGCGCCGATGCTCAACGAGCGGATCGAGCACGGCTACGCCGAGGGCTACCGGTCGCTGGCCGGCCACGACGCGGTCGAGGTCCTGGTCGAGGGCGGCCGGCACGACGACGCGGACGGGACGTCGGTGTGGACGCCGTCGCTGGTGCGCACCACGGCCACGCGGTTCCTGGAGAACTCCGAGGACCTGCTGGAGGAGCGCTTCGGCCCGGTCTCGCTGGTGGTCACCTACACCGACCCGGCCGAGGCGCTCGGCGTCGCCGACGCCCTGCCGGGCCAGCTCACCGCCACCGTGCACGGCGAGGACAGCGACGACCAGGCGGGGCCGCTGCTGGACCGCCTGCGCCGCCGCGCGGGCCGCGTGCTGTGGAACGGCTGGCCCACCGGGGTCTCGGTCACCCACGCCATGCACCACGGCGGCCCCTACCCCGCGACCACGTCGGTGCTGCACACATCGGTGGGCAGCACGGCGATCCGCCGCTTCCTGCGGCCGGTGTGCTACCAGCAGATCCCCCAGCACCACCTGCCCGAGGCCCTGCGCGACGGCAACCCTCTCGGCATCCCCCGCCGCATCGACGGCGAGCTCCGCCTGCCCTGAGGCTCCCGTCGGTACCGGGGCCCAGCCCGCCCGGGCCCAGCCCACGTCGCGGCCGCGCCCATCCGCCCGGGCGCGGCCGCGACGTGCACCGCCCTCGCCGCCCTCGTCGCCTGCTCAACCAGCAAGCACCCGAACCGATCCCCGCGGGCTGAGCCACCCACCGCCCTCGCCGCCCCCGTCGCGCGGGGCACCATCGGACACGTGGACCGGACACGTGGACGCGCCTACTGGCACGGCTTCCACAGAACGCGCGGTCTCAGCCGGCTGCCGACGCGCAGCGGCGGCGCGACCCGCTGCGGCGCGGTCTTCGACTCTCGGCCGCAGCGCCCCGGGACGTGCTCTTCCACGGCGCCGCGGGGCGCGACCGTATGGGCTGGTCGCCATGCTCCTGCCCTCTCTCGCCGAGGTCGGCGCCGCGGCCACGTGGGATAGGCCGGTTGGCCGGGGTGTTCGGCGCCCACATTGCGGCGCTGCGCGCACGGCTGCTCGGCTGAGGGCTCAGTGCGCGCCCGAGCCGCTCACGTCGGGGCTCCACCCCAGTTCCTCGCTGATGGCGGCGGCGGTCCGCTGCAAGGGCCGTACCAGATCAAGAAGCTGCGGACGGTCGAGGACCATGTTCGGCGCCGAGACCGAGACCGCCGCCGTGACCGTTCCCGCGGCGTCGCGGATCGGGGCGGCCACGCAGTGGATGAACTCCTCGTGCTCGAAGTCGTCGAGCGCCCATCCCCGATCGGCGACCTCGGCGAGGTCGGCGGCCAGCTCTTCACGGGTCGTGCGGGTGTTGGGGGTGCAGCGGTCGTAGGGCGGCTCGCCCAGCAGCCCGTCGCGCTCGTCTTGCGGCATCGCGGCCAGGACCGCCTTGCCCACGCCCGTCGCGTGCAGCGGAGCGGGGGCTCCGATGCGGGAGTACATGCGCACCGCGTGGCTCGACTCCACCTTGTCCAGGTAGACCATGGCGCGGCCCTCGCGCGCCGCCAGGTGCACGGTATGCCCGCAAGCGGTGCCCAGCTCACGCAGGTGGCCGGCCGCCGCGGCGCGCACGTCCAAGCCCTCCAGCGCGACCTGCGCGAGGCTGGTCATGCGCGGTCCGATCCGGTAGCGGCCGTCCTCCATGCGCCGCACGAACCGCTCCTCCTCCAGCGTGCGCAGCAGGCGCAGGGACGTCGTGCGGTGCACGTCCAGCCGCCGTCCGAGGTCGCTGATGGTCGCCGGCCCCGAGGCCAGCTCGACGAGTATCCGCAGGGCTCGTTCCACACTGCTGGACATCCGGGCCCCTTCCTTACTCGCTCGGCCGCGCTTTCGCCCCACGGGCCGCGCGGTCCCACTGCGGCGACAACCCCTGCTCGGCACCGCCTACGGGCGACTCGCCGCCGCCTGCCGACAACCCGCCGCCTGCCGACGACACCCCGTCGCCGCCCTCCGCCAACCCGCCGTCACCGGTGTCCGACCGCGGCGGGATGTCGCCGGGCACCAGCAGCACCGCTCCGGCCAGCCGCGCTCCCCCGGCCAGGCACTCCTGCACCCCCGCTCCCGTGAGCAGTCCGTGCAGCACGCCCGCCGCGAAGGCGTCGCCGGCGCCGGTGGGCTCGACGACGGTGACCGCCGGCGCGGGCTCGTACCAGTATTCGCCACCGCGGAAAGCGGTCGCTCCCCGCCCTCCCTGCTTGACGACCACCAGGCCGGGGCCGCCGCGGGTCCCGCCGCCGCGGTCGCCACCGGGACCGTCCAGGAGGTCGCGCACCTCGTGGGGTTCGGTCGCGCCCCACAGCGCGGCCGCCTCGTCGAGGCCGCAGAACACCACGTCGGCGCGGCGTGCCGCCTGGAGCACGAGCTCCGCCTCGGCGGGCCCGTGCAGGGCGGGCCGGTAGTTGACGTCGAAGCTGCGCAGGGTACCCGGCATCAGCCCGTCCAGCAGGCCGTCGACCAGCTCGCGGCAGCTGTCGGAGAGCACGGCGGTGATCCCCGTGGTGTGCACCAGCCGCGGCTGCGCGGCGCGCACCCGCGCGGCGTCGGCGGCACCGAGGGCCGAGGCGGCCGAGTCGGTGCGGTAGTAGCGCACGCGCGTGCCGCCGGCGCCGTCGGGCTCCTTGACGTAGAGGCCGGTGCGGCGCTGCGGGTCGGTGCGCACGGCGCAGTGCACGCCCTCGGCCCCGAGCCGCGCCAGCACGTGGCGGCCGAACGGGTCGTCGCCCAGGGCGCTGTGCCAGGCGACGCGGTGGCCCGCCCGGGCCAGATAGACCGCGACGTTGGACTCCGCACCGCCGATCTCCAGCCGGTAGCCGGGTGGGGGATCGCCCAGCAACCGGGAGGTGCCCGGCTCAGGCGTACCGGGCTCGGGCACCAGCAGCGCCATGGTCTCCCCGACGCACACCGCCTCGGCGCCGCCGGGCGCGGCCCCTGCCTCCGGCTGGTGATCACTGCTCACGCGGGACCTCCCCGTCGGCCGTTTTTGAACCGCCGCTTGTTGACCATTGTCTCGGCGAAATGCTAAGCACTTGCTGACACATACGCAACATTGCTGCGCAGGCCGCAACACACCGGCGCAGTCACTGCGACACCGATCGGCTCTCGGAGGCGGGAATGTGGGATCTGCTGCTGCGCGGAGGCCGCGTCGTCGACCCCGCGTCAGGACTCGACGCGGTCGCCGACGTCGCCGTCCGCGGTGGCCGCATCGCCGAGGTGCGGCGGCACGGCGCCGGCAGCGGCCCGGCACCCGCCGCCGACGCGGCGGCCGAGGTCGTCGACGCCGACGGCCGCCTGGTAACGCCCGGCCTGGTCGACATGCACACCCACGTCTGGCACGGCGCCACCTACTGGGGCGTCGACCCCGATCCGGTCGCCTGGCGCACCGGCGTCACCACCTGGGTCGACGCGGGCTCCGCCGGCGCCTACAGCATGGACGGCCTGCGCCGGTTCGCCGCCGAACCGGCGCGGGTGCGCGTACACGCGCTGATCAACGTCTCGGCCCTCGGCCTGGTGGCCGAGACCGGCGAGCACCACGCGCTGGACAACCTCGACATCGACACCGCGGCCGCGGTCGCCGCCCGCCACGGCGACTTCGTGCGCGGGGTCAAGGCGCGCATCGACGCCCGAACGGTCGGCCGGCACGGCCTGGAGCCGCTGCACCGCGCCGCCGCGCTCGCCCGGCGTCTGGAGCGCCCGCTGATGGTGCACGTCGGCTACGGGCCGCCGACGATCGCCGACATCGCGCCCGTACTGGCCGAAGGCGACATCCTCACCCACTGCGCCTCCGGCTGCCCCTCGGACCTGGTCTCCGGCGGCCGCCTGACCGACCCCGCGCGCCGCGCCCTGGACGCCGGCGCGGTCTTCGACCTCGGCCACGGATCCGGCGCCCTGGCGTTCGACGTGCTGGAGACCGAGGTGGCCGAGGGGGTGCGTCCGACCGCATCCTCCGACCTGCACGCGCGCTCGGTGCACGGCCCCGCGTTCGACCTGCCCACGGTCATGGCCAAGCTGACGGCCGCCGGGGTGGGCCTGTCCGAGGCGGTCGCGGCCGCGACCGTGCGCCCCGCGCGAGCCCTCGGGCTGGACGCGGGCACGCTCGCGCCGGGCGCCGCGGCCGACATCGCCGTCTTCGACCTGGAGGAGGGCCGCTTCCCCGTGGTCGACGTGCACGGCACCGTCCGGGATGCGCCGGTCCGGCTCACCAACACGGCGACCTACGTCGGCGGCCGCCCGCTGCCCCCGTGCGCGGCCGAGCCCCCGGCGCCGTGGGTGCCGCTCAGCCCGGCGCAGAGCGGCGCCGAAAACGAGCGCGTACGGCGCACCCGGTCGGCGGTGCGGCGCCTGGAGCGCCCCGAGGACTTCGACGAGCCCTTCCCCCGGGACGGCGCATGACCGCCGCACCCGCACAGCAGCCGCCGACCGCCGAACAACCAGCCCGTCCTGAAGGGAGGGAGGCGGCGCGCGCCCCGCACGAAGCAGGCCGGGACGGCGCGCCGCACACCCGATGACCGAACCCGCATCCGCCCCGCCGCGCGGCGGCCCGCCGTCCGCCCTCGCCGGCTCCGGCCTGCCCGCCGGAGAGCTGGCCGTCCTCGACTCCGAACCCGTCGAGGCCCGGTCGCTGCCCGCGAGCCCCGCAAGCGCCGCCGATGTGCGCGCGGCCGGGCTGACGCTCCACGACCTGTGGCTGCCCGCGGTCGTGCTGCGCGAGGACGCGCTGCGCCACAACCTCGACCGCTTCGCCCGCTGGTGCGCCGACCGCGGCGCCGACCTCGCCCCGCACGGCAAGACCACGATGTCGCCGCACCTGTGGTCGGCACAACTGGACCGGGGGGCGTGGGGGCTGACTGCCGCCACCGTCGCCCAGGCCCGCGTGATGCGCCGGTTCGGCGCCCGCCGCGTCCTGATCGCCAACGAGGTGGTCGAACCGGCTCAGCTCGCCTGGCTGGCGCAAGAGCTGGCCGACCCCGGCTTCACCCCGATGTGCCTGGTCGACTCCGCCGCCGGGGCGGCGGCGCTGGAGGCCGCGATGGCGGACGCGCCCCGCCCGCTCCCGGTGCTGCTGGAACTGGGCGTGTCCGGGCGCCGCACGGGGGTGCGCGGCACCGAGGACGCCCTGGACCTCGCCCGCCGGATCGCGGCCGCCGATCGACTGCGCCTGGCCGGTGTCGAAGGCTACGAGGGGGTGCTTCCCCAGCGCCGCGACGGCGACGCGCCCGAGCGCGTCCGCGCGTGGCTGGCCGGCCTGGCCGAGTTCACCGCCCGCGCCGACGCCGAAGGGCTGTTCTTTGCCGCCGACGAGATCGTCGTCACCGCGGGCGGCAGCGCCTACCCCGACCTGGCCGCCGAGGCGCTCGCGGCGCTGCCGGAGCTCTCGCGCCCGCTTCGGCCCGTCATCCGCTCGGGCTGCTACATCACCCACGACGACATGTTCATGGAGCGCGCGTCGCCGCTGCGCAGCGGCGCCGATCCCGATCCGCTGCGGCCGGCGCTGACCTGCTACGCCCGGGTGCTCTCGTGCCCGGAGCCGGGCCGGGCCCTGCTCGGCGTCGGCAAGCGCGACGTGTCCTTCGACATCGACCTGCCCCGCCCCCGCGCCCTCCTGCGCGACGGCGGGCGGGTCCCGCTGGAGGACGAAGTCCGCGTGGTCGAGCTCAACGACCACCACGGCTTCCTCGACGTCGATGAGGGCGCGGGCGAGGCGGCGCCGCGGGTCGGCGACGTGGTCGAGCTCGGCCTGTCGCACGCCTGCACCGTCTTCGACAAGTGGCCGCTGATCCCCGTCCTGGACTCCCGGGACCGGGTGGTCGACGCCGTCCGCACCCTGTTCTGACCTGCGGTTCGGCGTCCGACCGCCGACCGCGCGCCGCCGTGGACCGCGTGCCGCACGGCGCTCGGGGCACAACACGGCACCCAACACACGGCACAACGCACGACACGATGCACACCACCGGAAAGGTCCGTCCCATCATGGCCAAGCGCACGATCCAGGCACCCAAGGCCGCCCCTCCCGGCGGCCCCTACTCCCCGGCCGTGGTGGCCGGCGACTTCGTCTACCTCTCCGGGGCGACCCCGCACCGCCTCGACCGCTCGCTCGTCGAGGGGCCCTTCGTCGACCAGGCCCGGGCGACGTTCGACAATCTCGCGGCGGTGGCCGAGGCGGCGGGCGCGAGCCTCGCGGACGCGGTCCGCGTGGGCGTCTACCTCCGCGACCTGGAGGACTTCGCCGCGATGAACGAGCTGTTCGCGGAGTACTTCGGCGGCGAGCCGCCGGCCCGTACCACGCTGCAGGCCGACCTGCCCGGCTTCGCCATCGAGGTCGACGCGGTGCTCTACCGGCCGGCCTAGCCGCGGGGTCGTCCGCCGGTGCCCCGCCGCCGGACCGCGGGCGCTGCGCGGCCCCGCGGGCCCTCGGGCCTTCCCGGCCGTCGCGTACGGGAAGGCGCGGGCCGGCCGCGGGCTAGGCGTCCGGGTTCCACGTGCTCGGCGAGAACAGCGCGAAGAGGATCATCGCCAGCAGGAGCGCGGCGGTGATGCGGTCGCCCGCCAGCACGGCCGCGCGCAGGCGGGGCTTGCCGTGCAGGTTCGTCCGGCGCGGCACCAGCTCGGGCTTGACCACGACCGCGGCGAAGACGCCGGCGAACACCAGCATCAGCACGATGACGAACAGCCGTCCGGCGTCCATGGGCGCTCAGCTCCTCTGCGGCCCCGCCGCGCCGCGGTGCGCGGCACGGGGCCTCGGATAACGGACGCACGCACCGCCGGTCCGGTTCCCCGGTCCGGCGGCCACCGGCCACCGGCCGTCCACCACTCACCACCCACTACCCACCCACTGTGCGGGCCGCCGTACCGCGGGCCCTGCGCCCCGGTCCCGGACCGCAACCCGCCGCCCCGCGCGGCACCCTCCCCATCCCCTGTCCCCGGCCGTCGCGGCCGGGCTTCCGGCAACGGAGGCAACAATGAACGACAACAGCCCCGTCTATCTGATCGCATTCGTCGGCACCCTGATCGTCATGCTCGGCATCGGCGTGTGGGTGTCCCGCCGCAACCGCAGCGGCGAGGACTTCCTGCTGGCCGGGCGCAAGCTCGGCACCCCCCTGCTCATGGGGACCACGCTGGCCACCCTGGTCGGGACCGGATCCAGCCTGGGCGCGGTGGGCTTCGCCTATGAGAACGGCTGGGCCGGCGCCCTCTACGGCATCGGCGGCGCTGCCGGAGTCCTCGCGCTGGTCTGGCTGTTCTCCGACGTCCGCCGCCACGGGTTCATGACCTTCGCCGAGGAGATGAGCTACTACTTCGGCGCCAACCGGCTGATCAAGGCCGTGGTGTCGATCGTCCTCCTCCTCGCCTCGGTGGGCTGGCTGGGCGCGCACATCATGGGCGGAGCCCTGTACCTGTCCTTCCTCACCGGCATGGATCCCGCCCTCGCCAAGGTCGTCGTCGCGCTCGGCTTCGGCCTCTACACGGTTGTCGGCGGTTACCTCGCCGTGGTGGTCACCGACGCGCTCCAGGGCACGATCCTCTTCGTCGGCTTCACCGTGCTCGCCGTCGTCTCCCTGGTCTACACCGGCGGCTTCAGCGGCATCCAGGAGGGCGCTCCCGAGGAGGCGACCTCCATGCTGGGGATCGAGGCCCTGGGCGCGCTTCCCGCTCTCTCGCTGGCGCTGGTCATCGCCGTCGGCGTGCTGGCCACTCCGTCCTATCGCCAGCGCATCTACTCCGCGGCCGACGTCGGCACCGTGCGGCGCAGCTTCAGCTGGGTGGCGCTGCTGTTCGCCGCCTTCGCGGTGCTCCCGGCCGTGGCCGGGCTCGCCGCCCGCGCGATCGACCCCGGTCTGGCGAACCCGGATGCCGCCTTCCCGATGCTGGCGACCACCGTCTTCCCCGTGTGGCTGGGCGCCTTCCTGCTGATCGCGGGGCTGTCGGCGACGATGTCCTCCGGCGACTCCGACGCCGTCGCGGGTGTGACCATCCTCCTGCGCGACGTGGTGCAGCTGGTCACCGGGCGGCTGCCGCGCGCCGAGCACATGGTGCGCTACTCGCGGATCGCGCTGGTGGGCGTGCTCGTCCTCGCGCTGGCGGGCGCGCTGATCGCCGACACGATCATCGACTACATCACGCTGATGATCTCCACGGTGCTGACCGGCCTGCTCGTCGCGTCGCTGCTGGGCAAGTTCTGGCCGCGGGCCACCTGGCAGGGCGGGCTGGCCGCGATGGTCGGCGGTTCGGCGGTGGCGCTCGCCGTGCAGAACATTCCGGCGTGGTCGGAGTTCTGGGGCAACCCGGTCATCCCGTCGATCGCGGCGGCCCTGGTGGCCGGCGTGGCGGTCAGCCTCGTCACGCCGAGGTCCCACGTCACCCGCGAGGAGGCGCTGCGGCTGCTGGCCGAGGAGCGGGCCGCGCTGGACGTGGGCACGCACCTGCGCGGCGCCGAGGGCTCCGAAGACGCCCCCGAGCGGACGGGCGGCACCGGCACCGAACCGCCCGAGCCGCGCCCCTGAGGCGAGGGCCCGCCGGTCGGCGTCCGGCGCCCGCAGCACGCGGGACGCCGCGGCGCCGACCGGCCGGTCCGCTACCGCCGCTAACCCGGCTCCCGGCTTCACGCCCCGTTCGAGGACTCCGGCCACACCGGCAGCGCGAGGAGCACCGCGGTCACGACCGCCGCGGTGATGCGGTCGCCCAGAGGATCGCCGGGCACGGGCGCGGCGTGGAGTCCAAGGGTCGCACTCATGCGGGGGAACCAGCGCGTTTCCGCGGCCCCCGGCGCCGATCCTCGCCCTTCACCCCGTTCCGCGGAACCGGCCGCAGTCGTCACGGTTCACCTGTCACCTGCCCCGTTCTCCGCGCCTGTCCCCGGCCCGTCGTGCGGTCGGGCCGACCGGGTCTCCGGTGCGCAGGCGAGGAGGGCGGCCACCGGGTGGCCGTGCGCGCCGGGGCGGCGCACCGCGGTGAAGCCGGCCTCGCGCAGGTGGTCGGCCGCCTCGCCGGGGGGCCATGCGGCGATGCCGGCGCGGGCCATGCGCCAGCGTGTCAGGGCCTGGGCGAGCCGGTCGCGGTCGGCGCCGTCGTGCCCGGTCCCCGGCCCCTCGCGGGACTCCTCCTTCAGCGCCGTGGCTGCGATGAGGACGCCGCCGGGGCGCAGCGCAGCGCGCACCCGGGGCAGGGCCGCGCGCGCGGCCCC
This sequence comes from Streptomonospora halophila, assembly GCF_039542725.1. Taxonomy (NCBI): domain Bacteria; kingdom Bacillati; phylum Actinomycetota; class Actinomycetes; order Streptosporangiales; family Nocardiopsidaceae; genus Streptomonospora; species Streptomonospora halophila. The sequence goes on from NZ_BAABIK010000012.1 coordinate 44,759, forward strand.
GGGCGCGAGCACCGAGAGCGGCAGCCACGCCAGGTCGAAGGCGCCGGAGTCGGCGATCTCGGACGCGTCCTGGCGGCGCAGCCGGACACGGTCGCCGAGTCCGCCGCGCTCGACGCGCTCGGCAGCCAGGCCGAGGACGCGCGCGTCGCGGTCCACGCCGACAGCGACGGCGCTCGGCACGCGCCCGACCACGGCCGCGGCGACGGCACCGGTCCCGGTACCGACGTCCAGAAAGCGCAGCCCGGGCGAGCCCAGCAGGTCCCGCAGGGCGCCGTCGGCTTCGGCGAGCGTGTCCAGCAGGGCCGTGAACCGGCGGCCGGACTCGTCGCCCTCGTCGCGCAGTTCCGCGTCGCTGTGCTCGCGGGCATCGGCGGGCAGGCCCTCGGCGGCGTCGCCGGCCCAGTGCAGCATGCGGCCGATGCGGTCGGGCAAGGCGGCGCGCCCGGCGGGCCGCGAGGCATCGACCAGCGAGCGGTACTCCGGCAGCAGCCGCCAGCGGCCTGCGGAGCGCTCGGCGCATCCGGCGGCGCCCAGGGCCTCTCCCAGTTCGGGTTCGAGCGGGTCGCCGGTGTCGGCTGCGCGCGCCAGCGCGGCGAGCACCCACGCGCCGCGGAGCAGGTCGTCGACCCGGCGGGCCGGGTCGGCGTCGGTGGCGGACATGCGGGGAGTCTGCCACGGCCGCGCGACCCGGCGGCTCGGCGCCCCGGTCGAAGCCGTGCCCGCGATGTGAACGCAGGCGCCGGTTCCGGCCAAGGGGGTGACAGGTTGGCCCCCCTCCGCTACAAAAGGTTGACACATGGGGCGCGAAAGACCTCATGAGCCGAACACCCTGTGGAGCTGACAATGGCTTGTGTCGCTTACGAATGGAACGTCACGCTCGACCACGCCGACGAGATCGACGACGCCGTGCAGGAGCTCGACGAGGCCGCGGAGCAGTAGGCCGTTGCCGCGGTCCGACTGGATCGCCGCGCCCGTCCGCCCGGCCGCGCGCCGGGCGGACGGGCCCGCCGGGGCCTCCGGGCCGCCCTGGTCGGGTGCCGGCGAACGCGAGTTGCCCGTGGCCGAGGCCGAGCGGCTGGTGCTCGGCGACATCGCGGGTCTGGGCTGGCGGGCGCGCCACCGCGTGCTGGACCCCGCCCAGCCCACCGCCGTGCAGTGCGAGCTCCGCTACGCCGACGGCACCGAGGTGCCCTATGGACTGGGTTCGGGCAAGGGCCCGCTGGAACCGGCGCGGACGGGCGCCCGCTTCGAGGCGCTGGAGCACGCGCTGAGCGGGCCCGTGGCGCTGGACGGCCTGGCCGTGCGGTGCCGGCCTGCCGCCGAGCTGGCCGAAGGGCCGTTCCGCGCGGACCGCGCGCTCGGCGGTCTGGCCGAGCAGCCCGAAGCGCGGCTCGCCTGCCTGGACTACGAGCCGCTGGACGGCGGCGCGCCGTTCGCCGCCCCGTTGTGCCTGTGGGCGCCCTGGTACCCGGTGCCGACCGGCGGGATGGCGCGGCGGCGCGCCGCGCTCGGCGACACCGCCGAGTATCGGCCGCTGGTCGCCTACACGGTCAACACCGGCTGCGCCATCGGTGCCACCCGCGACGAGGCGCTGCTGCATGCGCTCAACGAATGGGCCGAGCGCGACGCCTTCTCCCTGTTCCTGCTGTGCTCGGTCTACGACCGCGGGCCGATGCCCGGGCGCATCGACCCGGCCACACTGCCCGCCCCGCTCGCGGACCTGCTGAGGCGCGCCCGCGACCTGGTGGGCTCCGAGGTCGCACTGCTGGACCTCACCACCGACCTGGGTGTTCCCGTGGTCATGGCCTATGCGCCCGAGCCGGCCGGTGCCTCCGCGCGCTACTACGCCATGGGGGCCTCGCTGTCGGGACGGATCGCCTGCGAGCGGGCGCTGACCGAGTTCGTCCAGGGTGAGCTGCTGGCGCGGGTGGTGGACGAGCACACGGCCCGCGAAGGCGACTCCCCCGGGAGCAGAGCCGCCGGCGACGGTGCCGGCGACGGCGAGTACCCCACCTTCGACGAGGTGGTGGCCGAGCACGACACCGCGGCGGCGGTGAGCCGCCGGCTGAGCGGCCACCCCAGGCTGCTCGCCTGTGCGCAGCTTGACTTCGCCGAGCGCATCACCGAGTGCCCGCCGGTCGCTACGCCCGAGGAGACCGTGCCGGCGGGCACGGGAGTGGCCGCGCAGCGCGCGGAAGCGGTGGCGCGGATGGCGGCAGCGGGCCACCGGGTCGGCTACCACGTGCTGCGCCGCCTGGAGCTGGGCACCACGCTGGTGCAGGTGCAGTGCCCGGGTCTGGAGCGCTTCCACCAGGTCACCAACGGCCACGTGGCGCTTCCGGGCGCACGCGGGCGCGCCCACCGCCGGCGCGCGCGGACCCCCCGATCAGCGGCCGACTGAGCGGTTCCGCGCGGTCCCGGGGCCCCGGGACCCGCCGCCTCCGGCGAGCACGGGGGCGCCGCACAGCCGCCCCGCCCGCACCCGGCAGGACTCAGCCTCCCCTGCGGGACGGGGGGACCCGGCCTCCGGCGCCCGCCTCCGGCGGTTCGGGCCGCGCCTCCTCGACCTCCTCGGCGACGATCAGCCCGCCCACACGCTCGGAGACCTGTCTGCGCGCCTCCGCATGCAGGCCGGCGTCGGTGACCAGCACGTCGCAGCGCTCCAGCGGCGCGATGGTGCACAGGCCCACGGTCTCCCACTTGGTGTGGTCGGCCACGACGATCAGCTTGCGCGCGGCCTCGACCAGGGCCTGGTCGGTCTCGCCCTCCATCAGGTTGGGCGTGGTCAGACCGGCCTGCGGGTCGATGCCGTGCACGCCCAGCAGCAGGGTGTCCAGGTGCAGGCTGCGCACGGCCGCGACCGCGAGCGGGCCCACGAGCGCGTCGGAGGGCGTGCGCAGTCCGCCGACGAGTACGACGGTCTGGTCGGAGCGGGGCGAGCGGTAGAAGACGTCGGCGACGCGCAGGCAGTTGGTGACCACGGTCAGTCCGGGGATCTCGCGCAGGTGGTGGGCGAGGGCGCAGGTGGTGGTGCCCGCGGAGACGCCGATGGCGCTGCCGGGTTCGACCAGCCGGGCGGCGGCCGCGGCGATGGCCCGCTTCTCGGCCTCCTGGCAGGTCGCGTTGGCCTCGAAGCCGGGTTCCTCGGTGCTGTGCCTGTGCGGGGCCAGCGCACCGCCGTGGACCTTGCGCAGCAGGCCCCGCGCCTCCAGCGCGTCGAGGTCGCGCCGCACCGTCATGTCGGAGACGTCGAGGCTCTCGACGAGCTCGGTGACCCGGACGCCGCCGGAGCGCCGTACCTGTTCGAGGATCAGTGCCTGTCGCTGAGCGGCCAGCATCGCGTCCCCCGTCGTCGCCCGGTCGCCGCGGCACGCCGGCGGAGCCCGGACGGGCCCCGCACCAGGTCCGACCCGCCGCGCGACGGTGTTGGAAAGTGTTGGGATGATAACGACATTACACACATTCATGTCAAGATCCGGCAGACCACGCGACGGCCCGGGGTGGCGCCGAGACGACTCAGGGCCGCCGCCTGCAGTGGAGCTGGCGTGTCAGATCCGGTGCCCGAACGAGGGCCGTGCCAGTCTTGACACACCCGGACCCGTGCACGATGGTCGCATCGAATGTGGGTTAATGTTCGATTTCGTGAGAAATTGAGGCGGTAACCGCATGACAACTGAACAGGGATCGGGGTAGCAGGCGCGCCGTCCGCCGCTCCCGCCCCACTGCGACCGCGACACGGTGCCGGCCGCATCGCCGCGCCCGGCACCGCTTCCGGCCGCACGTGGACCGCGGGCAGTTCCCCCGATACCGCGCAGGTTGCGCCGGCCCGCGACCACGGGTGGCGGCGCCGGGCCGTCCGCACAGCCCGGCGCCCTTCCCGGTCGCGGGCCGGCGGGCTCGCGGACCAACCCCCAACGGAACGAGGACCATCGTGTTCAGAGAGGACTGGCCGAAGTGATCGCCCTAGCACAAGAGCCACTGCGGCTGGACGCCAACGCAGTCGACTACACCCTGCTCGCGCTGTACTTCGCGTTCGTGCTGGGCATCGGCTTCCTGGCGAAACGCTCGGTCTCGACCAGCCTTGACTTCTTCCTGTCCGGGCGGTCGCTGCCGGCCTGGGTGACGGGTCTGGCCTTCATCGCGGCCAACCTCGGCGCCATCGAGATCATCGGCATGTCGGCCAACGGCGCCCGCTACGGCATGGCGACCATGCACTACTTCTGGGTCGGCGCCATTCCGGCGATGCTGTTCCTGGGCCTGGTCATGATGCCGTTCTACTACGGCTCCAAGGTCCGCAGCGTCCCCGAGTTCATGAACCGCCGCTTCGGCAAGGCGGCGCACCTGGTCAACAGCATCAGCTTCGCGCTCGCCCAGATCCTGATCGCCGGCATCAACCTGTTCTTGCTGGCCACCATCGTCGACGCGCTGCTGGGCTGGCCGCTGTGGCTGTCGCTGATCCTGGCCGCGGTCATCGTGCTCAGCTACATCACGCTCGGCGGGCTCTCCGCGGCCATCTACAACGAGGTGCTGCAGTTCTTCGTCATCGTGGCCGCGCTGCTGCCGCTGACCCTGGCGGGACTGAACCGCGTCGGCGGCTGGTCCGGCCTCGTCGACCAGCTCGGCCAGACCGACCTGGGTACCGAGCAGGCCTCGGCGTGGCCGGGCAACGCGCTCACCGGCTTCGAGAACGACATCCTCAGCGTCTTCGGCATCGTGCTGGGCCTGGGCTTCGTCCTGGCCTTCGGCTACTGGACCACCAACTTCGTCGAGGTCCAGCGCGCCATGGCCTCCAAGAGCATGTCGGCGGCGATGCGCACGCCCATCATCGGCGCGTTCCCCAAGCTGTTCATCCCGTTCCTGGTGGTCATCCCCGGCATGATCGCGGGCGTCGCCGCCTCCGAGATGGTAGCGCTCAAGGCCGGCGAGCAGACCAATGTGACCTACAACGACGCCATCCTGCTGCTGATGCGCGACCTGCTGCCCAACGGGCTGCTGGGCATCGCGCTGGCCGGGCTGCTCGCCTCGTTCATGGCGGGCATGGCCGCCAACCTGAGCTCCTTCAACACGGTCTTCACCTACGACATCTGGCAGTCCTACATCGTCCGGGACCGGCCGGACCACTACTACCTGAACATCGGCCGCTGGGTGACCATGGGCGCCACCGTCGGCGCCGTGGGCACCGCCTACATCGCCTCGAGCTACTCCAACCTGATGGACTACCTGCAGCAGCTGTTCTCGTTCTTCAACGCGCCACTGTTCGCGACGTTCATCCTGGGCATGTACTGGAAGCGGATGACGCCGCACGCGGGCTGGAGCGGTCTGGTCAGCGGTACCGCGGCGGCCGTGGCCGTGTTCATCCTCGGTGAGACGGGCGTGCTCGGGCTGTCCGCGCAGGGTGCGAGCTTCGTCGGTGCCGGCGCGGCGTTCGTGGTCGACATCATCGTCAGCGTCGTGGTCAGCCTGTTCACCCGGCCCAAGCCCGACTCCGAGCTCGTCGGACTGGTCCACGCGCTCACCCCCCGCGAATCGCGCCGCCCCTCCCACACCGGCGAGGACGCCGGGTGGTACCGCCGGCCGGCCGTGCTGGCGGCCATCGTCCTGGTGATCACCATCGCCCTGAACTTCATCTTCGCCTGAGCCGACGCCGGGCGGACAACCGCTAGAAACGCTGCCGAGGAGGCAATCCGATGAGTGCTGACGACTCCGGTTCGGGTCAGCGACGATCCGTCAAGGCCTTCGACGTCCGGACGGTCATCGCGCTGCTGTTCGTCATCTACGGCGCGGTCCTGGTCGTGATGGGCTTCGTGCTGCCCCCCGACGAGGCCCACCGCGACGGCGCCAACCTCAACCTGTGGTCAGGCCTGGGCATGCTGGTGTTCAGCGGCCTGATGGGCGGCTGGGTCCTGTTGAGCCCGCTGAAGGCGTCCGAAGGCTCCGGCGAGGAGTCCGAGGGCCAGAGCTGAGCCCGCGTACCACCGCGGCCGCCCGCCGTCCGGTCCCCTGCGGGGGACCGGACGGCGGGCGGCCGTTCTCGTGCGGCCGCGCGGCGCCGGCACCGACCGCCCGGCCCCGCCCCTTGCCCGCTCAGGCGCCCGCGCGGGGTGTTTGGCGTCACACCCGCCGGGTAGCGGCCGTGCGCCCCACGAGCACAGCGGTGGCATCCGCGTGCCCGTCGGCCCGACCAGTGCACCAGGCGGAGGAGAGGCGATGGGCGTTCGCACGCTGATCGAGTCATGGCCGGTCTACCGGCAGCTCACCGGAGCCGACCCGTCCGGCCGCGGCGCCGCGGCCAAGTCGGCGGCCACCGGCGCGCTGCGAGCGCGCACGGCCGAGGCCGACCGGGTGGTGAAGTCGGTCTGCCCCTACTGCGCGGTGGGCTGCGCGCAGAACGTCTATGTCCGCGACGAGCAGGTCGTCCAGATCGAGGGCGACCCCGACTCGCCGATCAGCAGGGGCCGGCTCTGCCCCAAGGGCTCGGCGAGCCTCCAGCTCACCACCGGGTCCTCGCGCCGGCACACGGTGCTGTACCGGCCGCCGCACGGCGCCGACTGGCAGGAGATCGGCCTGTGGGACGCCATGCACATGGTCGCCGACCGGGTGATCGAGGCGCGGCGCGAGGGCTGGCAGGACGAGCAGGACGGCGTCACGACCGCGCGCACCCTGGGGCTCGCCAGCCTCGGCGGCGCCACGCTGGACAACGAGGAGAACTACCTCATCAAGAAGCTGCTGACAGCGCTGGGCGTGGTGCAGATCGAGAACCAGGCGCGCGTCTGCCACAGCTCGACCGTCGCGGGGCTGGGGACCTCGTTCGGGCGCGGCGGTGCCACCACGTTCATGCAGGACCTGCAGAACTCCGACTGCATCGTCATCGAGGGCTCCAACTACGCCGAGGCGCACCCGGTCGGGTTCCAGTGGGTGATGGAGGCCAAGGCCCGCGGCGCCGCGGTGATCCACGTCGACCCGCACTACAGCCGCACCAGCGCCCTGGCCGACATGCACGTGCCTATCCGCGCCGGCACCGACATCGCCTTCCTCGGCGGGATCATCAACCGGGTCATCAACGAGGAGCACTACTTCCGCGACTACCTGCTGGCCTTCACCAACGCCGCCACGATCGTCAACGAGGGCTTCCGCGACACCGAGGACCTGGACGGGCTGTTCTCCGGCTTCGACGAGGACAAGCGCCGGTACAACGTGCACACCTGGCACTACGAGGGCGCCGACATCGCCCCCGCATCGGGCAAGCGCGACCAGGAGTACGAGTTCCGCGTCCAGCAGCCGCAGGAGTCCGGCAGCGCCGGCCGGCCCGAGCAGCAGGGCGCAGGCGGCGCCGCGGTGGGCGGCACGCCCGAGACCGACCCGACCCTGCAGCATCCGCGGTGCGTCTTCCAGATCCTCAAGCGCCACTACTCCCGCTACACGCCCGAGGCGGTCGAGAAGATCTGCGGCATCCCCCGCGACATCTTCGAACGGGTGGGCGACCTGCTGATCGAGAACTCCGGCCGCGACCGCACATCCGCCTTCTGCTACGCGGTGGGCTGGACCCAGCACACGGTGGGCGCCCAGTACATCCGCGCGGCCTCGGTGCTGCAGCTGCTGCTGGGCAACATCGGCCGGCCGGGCGGGGGCATCCAGGCGCTGCGCGGCCACGCCAGCATCCAGGGCTCCAGCGACGTGCCCACCCTGTTCAACCTGCTCCCCGGCTACATCCCGATGCCGCACGCGCACGAGGACCAGACGCTGGAGGACTTCTGCGTCGCCGACGCCGCGGTCAACGGCTTCTGGGCGAACATGGACGCCTACATCGTCAGCCTGCTGAAGGCCTGGTGGGGCGAGCACGCCACATCCGAAAACGACTACGCCTTCTCCTACCTGCCGCGCATCGGCGACTCGCACAGCACCTACGACACGGTCATGGAGCAGATGGCGGGGGTGTGCAAGGGCTACTTCCTGATGGGCGAGAACCCGGCCGTGGGCTCGGCCAACGCCCGCGCGCAGCGGCTGGGCATGGCCAACCTGGACTGGCTGGTGGTACGCGACTTCTCACTGATCGAAAGCGCCACCTGGTGGCAGGACGGCCCGGAGATCGAGTCGGGCGAGATGCGCACCGAGGACATCGGCACCGAGGTGTTCTTCTTCCCCGCCGCCGCCCACACCGAGAAGTCGGGCACCTTCACCAACACCAACCGGACCCTGCAGTGGCACGACCGCGCGGTGCTGCCCCAGGGCGACGCCCGCAGCGACCTGTGGTTCATGTACCACCTGGGCCGCATCATCCGGGAGAAGCTGGCGGACTCCAGCGACCCGCGCGACCGACCCATCCTGGAGCTGACCTGGGACTACCCGCTGGAGGAGGGCGCCGAGCCGGACGCGGCCGCGGTCCTGGCCGAGATCAACGGCTACGGCCCCGGCGGCGAGCACCTCTCCGACTACACGGAGCTGCGCGCCGACGGCTCGACCAGCTGCGGCTGCTGGATCTACTGCGGGGTCTACGCCGACGGCGTCAACCAGGCGGCCCGCCGCAAGCCGCACACCGAGCAGGACTGGATCGCCGCGGAGTGGGCCTGGTCCTGGCCCAGCAACCGGCGCGTGCTCTACAACCGGGCCTCGGCCGACGCCGACGGCGCGCCCTGGAGCGACCGCAAGGCGCTGGTGTGGTGGGACGGCGCGAACCGGCGGTGGACCGGCCACGACATCCCCGACTTCGAGGCCGGCAAGAGCCCCGACTACACGCCGCCCGAGGGCGCCGCCGGCGTGGAGGCCCTCAGCGGCACGGACGCCTTCATCATGCAGGGCGACGGCAAGGGCTGGCTGTACGCTCCGGCCGGGCTCACCGACGGGCCGATGCCCACCCACTACGAGCCCCAGGACTCGCCGTTCTCCAACCTGCTCTACGGGCAGAGCCGCAACCCGGCGCGGCTGGTCTACCCGCACCCGGAGAACCGCTACCACCCCGACCCGGGAACACCGGGAGCGGAGGTCTATCCCTACGTGGTGACCACGTACCGGCTCACCGAGCACTTCACCGCGGGCGGCATGAGCCGGTGGACGCCCTACCTGGCCGAGCTGCAGCCCGAGTTCTTCTGCGAGGTCTCGCCTGAGCTGGCCCGCGAGCGCGGCCTGACCCACGGCGGGTGGGCCACCGTCGTCTCGGCGCGCAACGCGATCGAGGCGCGGGTGCTGGTCACCGACCGGATGGTGCCGCTGCGGGTGCACGACCGCACCGTGCACCAGATCGGGATGCCCTACCACTGGGGCCCCAACGGCTACACCACCGGCGACGCGTTCAACGAGCTCTCGTCGATCGCGCTGGACGCCAACGTGCACATCCAGGAGGTCAAGGCGCTGACCGTCGACATCCGCCCGGGGCGGCGACCGCGCGGCGCCGACCGCCGCCGGCTGGTCCTGGACTACCAGCGCCGCGCGGGTGTCGACGACCGGACCGGAACGGAGGTATGAGGCATGGCTTTGGACGAGCAGTCCGGAGTGCGCACCGGCGCCGCCGAAAGCGCCGAGGACCCGGGACCCGAGGACGCCCGCCCCCGCATGGGCTTCTTCACCGACACCAGCGTGTGCATCGGGTGCAAGGCGTGCGAGGTCGCGTGCAAGGAGTGGAACCTGGTCCCCGAGGACGGCCTGGACTTCACCGGCATGTCCTTCGACAACAGCGGCGGCCTCGGCGCCGACACCTGGCGCCACGTGGCCTTCATCGAGCAGCGCAAGCCCATCGGCGTGCAGGAGACGGGGGTGGGCCGGCCCGAGGGGGCTCCCGACCCGGTCGACCTGGGCATGCCCTCCTTCCAGCTGCCCGGCTCCTCCTCCGGCGAGGACGAGCGCGGCGAGTTCCGCTGGCTGATGTCCTCGGACGTGTGCAAGCACTGCACGCACGCCGCCTGCCTGGACGTGTGCCCCACCGGCTCGCTGTTCCGCACCGAGTACGGCACGGTGGTGGTGCAGGAGGACATCTGCAACGGGTGCGGCTACTGCGTGCCGGCCTGCCCCTACGGGGTCATCGACCAGCGCAAGGACGACGGCCGCGTGTTCAAGTGCACGCTGTGCTACGACCGGATGGGCGACGGGATGGAGCCGGCGTGCGCCAAGGCGTGCCCGACGGACTCCATCCAGTTCGGCGACCTGGACGAACTGCGCGAGCGCGCCGACGAGCGGCTGCGCGGACTGCACGAGGCGGGCATCGAGTCCGCGCAGCTCTACGGCCGCGACCCCGGCGACGGGGTCGGCGGCGACGGCGCGTTCTTCCTGCTGCTGGACGAGCCCGAGGTCTACGGGCTGCCGCCGGACCCGGTGGTGACCACCCGCGACCTGCCGTCGATGTGGCGCCACGCGGGCGTCGCGGCGGCGGCGCTACTGGCCGGAATCACCGCGACGTTCCTGGGAGGGCGGCGTTGAGCACATCGGACGTGACCAAGGAGGGCATCCGCGGGGCCCGGCCCGCGCGCGACGCGGTGACGGGGGCGGTCTCCACCCTCGACGGGCACCGGCGCGAGCGGCCGGCGGGCGACGGCCGCGGCGACGGCGCGGAGTTCCGGTCCTACTACGACCGGCCGGTGCTCAACCAGATCACCTGGCAGGCCCGCGACATCGCGGGCTACCTGTTCCTGGGCGGGCTGGCCGGCGGCTCGTCGGCGCTGGCGGCCGGCGCCGACCTCACCGGGCGGCCGGACCTCGCGCGGCCGCTGCGCTACACCGCGCTGGCGGCCGTGTCCGGATCGCTTGCGGCGCTCATCCACGACCTGGGCCGCCCCGAGCGCTTTCTGAACATGCTGCGGGTGGTGAAGTGGACCTCGCCGATGAGCGTGGGGTCGTGGATCCTCGCCGGCTACGGCCCGCTGGCGGCCGCGGCCGCGGCCTCGCAGGCCACCGGACTGCTGCCGGGTCCGGGCCGCCTGGCCGGGCTCGGCGCCGGCGTGGTCGGACCGGCCGTTGCGGCCTACACCGCCCCGCTGATCTGCAACACCGCGGTGCCCGCCTGGCATGACGGCTACCGGGAGATGCCGTTCGTGTTCGTCGGCTCGGGCGCGGCCGCAGCCGGGGGCGCGGGCATGATCGCGGCACCGCTGGGCCAGGCGGGCCCGGCGCGGCGCGCGGGCATCGCCGGGGCGGCGCTGGAGAACGCGGCGCTGGCGGTCATGGAGAAGCGCATGGGCATGGTCGCCGAGCCCTACAAGCAGGGGCCCGGCGGGACGCTGATGCGCGCGGCCAAGGCGCTGACGGTCGCCGGCGCCGTCGGGGCGCTGTTCGGCGGCCGCAGCCGGGCGGTGTCCGCGGTGGCGGGGGCCGCCCTGGTGGCGGGCTCGGCCTGCACCCGCTTCGGCGTCTTCAAGGCCGGGCAGGCTTCGGCCGCCGACCCCAAGTACACGGTCGTCCCGCAGCGGCAGCGCATCCGCGACCGCGAGCGGGCCGCCGAGCAGGGCGGCGCCGACGGCGGGGAGCAGGCCGCGCAGGGCCCGTCCGGGGCCTGACCGGCAATGCCGCCGAACCGCCCCGCCCGCGCGTCAGGCGCGGGCGGGGCGGAGTCGCGCGGCGCGGCCCCGGGCCGCCCCCGCGTTCCGGCGGGGTCCGCGGCGGCCGGTGGGCCGCTACTCCGCCCGCAGGCACCGGATAAAGGCCGCGCACGCCCTCACGGGCAGCGGCAAGCCGATCCGCACCGACAAGAGCCGCACACCCGCTACACCCCGCACCACGACCACCCCCACACGAATACCGCCGCGGACCCACCACCCAGAGGCCGCACAGCCCGCCACGGCCGCCGAGTGGGCTCAGCCCGCCAGGACGCCGCTGTCCAGCCAGTCCAGCACCGGACCCGCCGCCACGCCCAGCAGCAGCGACAGCGCCGCCGCTGCGACCGCCACCGCCGAGCCCCACCGTCCGGCCGGACCGGACGCCGCGGCGTCCGCGTCGCCCTCCTCCGGCGGCCGGAACAGCGGCAGGATCAAGCGCAGGTAGTAGAACAGGCTGGCCGCGGTCGTCGCGGCGGCCAGCACCACCAGCCACACCAACCCCGCGTCGAACGCGGCGGTGAACACGGTCAGCTTGCCGACGAACACCGCGGTCGGCGGGGTGCCGACCAAGCCGAGCAGGCACACCACCAGGCTGAGCGCGAGCCAGGGGCGGCGGCCGAACAGCCCCCGCCACTGCCCGAGGCGCTCGGCGCGCGGCAGCGCGCACACCGCCGCGAACGCGCCGACGTTGGCGAGGGTGTAGGCGGCCAGGTAGTACAGCAGCGCCGGCAGCGCCTCCTGCGCCCGCCCGTAGGCGGCGACCGCCATCAGCAGGAACCCCACCTGGCCGACGGTGGAGTAGGCGAGCAGCCGGCGGACGCCGTCCTGGGCGAAGGCGGCCAGGTTGCCCAGCACCATGGTCGCGGCCGACACCGCCGCCACCAGCAGCGACCAGTTCCCCGCCGCCTCCAGCGGCAGCGCGGCGCCCAGCCGGTAGACGGCCACCAGCGCGCCGATCTTGGGCACCGTGGTGATGAACGCGGCCACCGGCGCGGGTGCGCCCTCGGTGGCGTCGGGCACCCAGAAGTGGGCGGGCACGGCCCCCGCCTTGAACAGCAGCGCCGCCAGCACCGCGACCGCCCCGACGGCGGCGGCCGCGGGCGGCGCATCGGGCAGCCCGGCGGCCAGCAGCGGGTAGCCGGTCGCGCCGCCGGCGGCCAGCAGCACGGTCGTCCCGCCCAGCAGCACCACGCTGAACAAGGCGCCCAGCAGGAAGAACTTCAGCCCGGCCTCGGTGCCGCGGGCGTCCTTGGCGAAGGCGACCATGGCGTAGAGCGGGACGCTCGCCAGCAGGTAGCCCATCACCAGGACCAGGAGCCCGTTCGCACCGGCCATCACCAGTGCGCCCGCCGCTGAGAGCAGCAGCAGGACGTAGGCCTCGCTCTCGCGGCGGTCGCCCGCGAGGCCGTCGGAGGCGGCCAGCACCACCAGGCCCGTTCCCGCCAGTACGGCGGCGCGGGCGGCGTGCAGCCCGATGTCGACCGCGTAGGAGCCCGACGCGGCCGTGTGCGCCGGATTCGCGGCGGCGAAGCCCGTGGCGACCAGGCCCGCGGCGACGGCGGCGAGCGCGAGCGCGCGCACCGCCCACTGGTGGCGGCGCGGCAGCCAGCTGCCCAGCAGCAGCCCGGCGACCGCGGCCAGGGCCAGGGCCGCCTCGGGAGCGAGCGCGATGAGCGTCGTCGTGGTCATGTCGTGGCTCCCCCTACCGCAGCACCAGGCCGGCCAGCGCCTCGGCCGCCGGCGCGAGGACGTCGAGCAGGGTGCGCGGCACCAGCCCGATCAGCACGGACAGCGCCAGCAGCGGCACGATCGCCGCGCTCTCCTCGGCGCGCAGGTCGCCGAACCCGGTGCCGCCCGGCAGCCGGAGGCCGCCCAGCAGGATCCGCTGCAGCGCCCGCAGCAGCAGCGCGGCGGTGATGAGGATGCCGAGCAGCGCCGGCGCCGTGGCCGCCGGTGCCAGGCCGAGCCCGCCGGTTAAGACCTGGAACTCGGCGATGAAGCCAGACAGGCCCGGCAGTCCCAGCGAGCCGAACGCGGCCACGGTCAGCAGGGCGGCAAAGCGGGGCGCCGGAGCGGCCAGCCCGCTGTAGGCGCCCATGTCGTAGGTCCCGCCGCGCTCGTGCAGCACCCCGGCGAGCAGGAAGAGCGCGCCGGTCAGCAGCCCGTGGCTGACCAGCTGCACCGCCGCGCCGCTGACGGCGAGCTCGGCGCCCGCGGACGCGGTCCCCGCCGCGGCGGTGCCCGCCGCACCCAGGCCGAGCACCACATAGCCCATGTGGTTGACCGACGTGTAGGCGACCATGCGCTTGAAGTCGTTCTGGGCCAGGGCGACGAGGGCTCCGTAGAGGACCGAGACCGTGCCGAGCACCGCGATGGCGGGTGCCCACGCGCGCCAGGCCTCGGGCAGGATCGGCAGCGCGATGCGCGCGAAACCGTAGGCGCCCATCTTCAGCAGCACACCGGCGAGGATCGCCGAGCCGGCCGCGGGAGCGTCGGTGTGCGCGGGCGGCAGCCAGGTGTGGAAGGGCACGAGGGGGGTCTTCACCGCCAGGCCGACGCCGACGGCCAGCAGTACGGCGCCGCCGGCCGCGGCGCGCCCGTCCAGCGGGGTCTGGCGCGCCAGCTCCACCATGTCGAAGGTGTGCGGGTCGGCGGCCAGGTAGAGGGCGATGAACCCGACCAGCAGCGCCAGCGAGCCGACGAAGGTGTAGAGGAAGAAGCGCAGCGCCGAGCGCGCGGGATCGCCGTGGCCCCATCCGGCGATGACGAAGTACATCAGCGCGATGGACAGGTCGAAGAAGACGAAGAAGAGCAGCAGGTCGAGGGCCGCGAACAGCCCGGTGGAGACGGTCTGCAGCGCGAGGAACAGCGCCGCATAGGCGCGCGGCCGCGGATACCGGGCGCGCAGCGAGGCGAGCGCGCAGGCCAGGAACAGGACGGCGGTCATCGCCACCAGCGGCAGGGAGAGGCCGTCGACGCCGATGTGGTAGCCGGAGCCGACGCTGGGAATCCACGGCAGGCGGGTCTCGTAGGCGATCGGGCCGGCGAAGCCGGCGGCGCCCGCACCGGCGGCGGGCGCGCCGAGGTAGCCGGCCCACACCACCGCCACCAGCGCCAGGTCCACGGCGGTCGCGGCGACCCACACCACCAGCACCGTCCGCCGCGGGAGCGCGGGCAGAGCCATGAGCACACCCGCGGTCAGCAAGGGGAGGAAGACGACGGCGGAAAGCACGGATCACCTCTGCGGTCTCGTCGCGTTCACGGACTGCGGCGCGCTCCAAAGCGGCGGAAGCCGAACGGCCGCCGCGCCCCGGTCGCCGGCATGCTCCGCGCGGTCGGCGGGTTCTGCTGTGTCCGGGGCCACGGGTCACACCACCGCGCTTGCCAGCGCGAAGACCAGCGCCGCCGCGGCGAGGACCGTGACGGCCTGGGCGTAGTACTGGTGGACCAGCCCCGTCTGCGGGCGGCGCGCCAGCGCGCCCAGTCGGCGGGCCCCGGCGGCGGCGGCCGCGACGACCGCGTCGACCGCCGGCTCCACGCGCCCGCCCACGACGCGGGCCAAGCGCGGGACGCCCGCCGCCGCGCTCGTGACCGCGCGGTCGAGCACCCGGTCGTCGAAGGCCGCCAGGCCGCGGGCGGCCGCCAGCACCGGCGCCGCGACGAGGATGCGCGCGGCGCGCTCCAGCCCGAGCCAATCGCCCGGGCCGGCCGCCCAGCGCCCCCGGGATGCCGCCGGGAGCCCCCAGCGGGCGACCGCCCACGCCGCCGCGGACAGCGCAGCCACCGCGATCAGCGCCGAGGCCGCCATCGAGCCGGGACCGGGCACGGGCGCGCCGGGACGGCCCAGCAGGACGCTCCACCAGTGCTCGACGCTCGGAAGCGCCAGCACGCCCAGCGCGGCCGCCGCGGCGGCGAGCGCCGCCAGGGGCAGCAGCTCGGCCAGCCGGTGCCCCGCTCCAGCTCCGCCCCGCGCGGCCGCGCCCGCACCCGTGCCGGTGCCACCGGCCTCCGCACCGGAGCGGGGGCGGGCCCACACCGCCGCCAGCGCCACGCCCGCGTAGGCCGCCGCCAGCGCCGACGCCGCGAGTCCGGCGGCGTGCAGGCCCGGCGGGTGCGCGGCCGCCAGCACCAGGTCCTTGGCCGCCCACACCGACAGCGGCGGCGTACCGCCCAGGGCGAGCGCGCCCGCCGTAAAGCACACCCCGACCGCGGGATGCCTGCGGGCGGCCCCGCGCAGACCCTCCAGATCCTTGGTGCCGAGCCGGACCAGCCAGGCGCCGGCGGCCAGGAACAGCAGGCTCTTGACGGCGGCGTGCGCGGCGAACTGCGCCGCTCCCCCGGTTACCCCGCCGACTCCGGCGGCGAGCACGACGAAGCCGAGCTGGGCGCTGGTCGATGCGGCCAGCAGCTGCTTGAGATCGCGCTGGAAGCAGGCGACGGCGCCCATCGCCAGCGCGGTCAGCACGCCGATCCAGGCGGCAGCGGCGGCCGGCCACCCCGCCGCGGCCAGTGCCGGCTCGACCCGCAGCAGCAGGTAGCCGCCCGCGGCCACCATCGTCGCCGAGTGCAGCAGCGCCGAGACCGGACCGGGTCCGTCCATGGCGCGCGAGAGCCAGAAGCTGAACGGCAGCTGTGCGGACTTGCCCAGGGCGGCGAGCAGCAGCCCGCCCGCGGCCACGTGGTCCCACGGCGCGCTCAGCCGGTCCAGCGCGGCCAGGTCCAGCCCGCCGGCGCCGGCGGCCAGCGCGGCCCCCGCGGCCGCGTACATGCCCAGGTCGGCGGTGCGGGTGGTGAGGAAGGAGACGGCCGCCGAGGAGCCGGTGCGCGGGTCGCGCCAGTGGAAGGCGATCAGCCCGTAGGATGTCGCGCCCATGACCTCCCAGGCCATCAGGAGGGTGAGCAGGTCGGTGGCCGTGACCGCGGCCAGCATGGCGGCGGCGAAGACCAGCAGCAGCCCGTAGTAGCGGGAGCGCCCGCCCTCGCCCTCGCGCTCGCCCGCGGAGAACAGGGCCACGGCCGAAAGGACGGCGACGAGGGTGCACACGCCGACCGCCGCCAGGCCGTCCACGGCCAGCCCGAAGCCGATGCCGGGCAGCCCCGGCGCCGTGACCGCCGGGCGGTGGACCACCGCGAGCACGGCCAGCACGGCCAGCGCGGCGGAGGCCGCCACGGCCGCCGGAGCGGCGGCGCGCTCGGCGGCCCGCCCGCCCAGCAGCAGGACGGCCCCGGCCAGCGCGGGCAGTCCCACCAGTGCCCACAGCGCCGCATCCGCCGCAATCGCCGCGCTCATCGGCTCAGCCCCGCAGGTCGCCGGCGGAGTCGGTCACGTCCACGTCGCGCGCACGAAAGATCGCGATCGTCACCGCGAAGCCCATCGCCATCTCCACGGCCATGGCGACCATCGCCGCCAGCACCAGGACCTGGCCGTCGGGAAGCTGCGGCGAGGCGAAGAACCAGACGGCGGCAGCGGCGACCATCACCGCGTTGACCATCAGCTCCAGGCCCATCATGACCATGACGACGGACTGCTGGCTCAGCGCGCCGTACAGGCCCACCGCCAGCAGCGCGGCGGCCAGCAGCAGGAACGCCTCAAGCGTCACCGGCCCACACCCCCGCGGATCGGGTCGTCGGGGCCGCCGCGCAGGTCGTCGCCGTAGCGGTCGTAGCGGCCCCGGTTCGTGGCCAGCACCACCCCGGAGACCATGGTCGCGAACAGCACCAGGCCGGCCGCCATCATCACGAGCATGTGCTCGCCCATGATCGCGTGGCCGAGCTGCAGGGCGGGGTCGGCGGGCGGCGGGGGCGCCGGCTCGCGCGGCCAGGGCACCAGCAGGATTCCGGCGGCCAGGGCGCAGAAAACGCCCCCGGAGACGGCCAGGGCGCCCTTGGTGTTGTGCACCATCGCCATCGGCGCCAGCCCGGCCGGGTTCATCATGAACATGATCATGAAGACGGCCATGACCAGCATCTCCATGGTCATCATCAGCACAATCAGCACACCGAGGTACGCGAGTCCGAGCAGGAGCACCGGCACGGCGGTGAAGACGAACGACGCCAGCAGCGCGAAGGTGGCCCGCGCCATGGAGTCCACCCGGAAGACGGCGGCGCCCGCGGCCACCGCCGCCACCGCGCAGACGGCGAAGACGGTCCACTCTGCCACCTGTGCCATGCGCGATCACATCCATCCCGCGACGACGAAGACGGAGACCGCCAGCGCCTGCAGCAGCACCAGCGGAAGCAGCACCACCCAGCCCACCTCGGCGAACCGGTCCATGCGCACCGTCGGCAGCCGGCCGCCGACCCACACCAGCACGGCGAGCACGGCGGCGGTCTTGAGCAGCGACCACGTCCACCCCGGCAGCAGCGGGCCGGCACCGCCGCCGAGGAACAGCGGCACCGCCATCGCCGCGGCGGCGGCCAGCATCAGATGGCGCCCGGCCAGGAGCACGAGCCGGTCCGGGCCGGCGGGCTCGGCCGCGGCGCCGCCGGCGGCGTCGGCGCCCGCGGGGTGGTCGAACGGCGGGCGCACGGACATCGCCAGGGCCGAGACCAGGTAGACGGCGAAGGCGACCGGCATCACGAGCACGAACCACGCATCCTGCTGCGCCGCGGCGATGTCGCTCACGCGCAGCGATCCGGCCCCCAGCGCGGCGGTGGTCAGCGCGAACATGTGCGGAAGCTCGTGCGAGAGCCCCTGGGCGAGGTACCGGTAGCCCCCGACCAGTCCCCAGACCGAGTTCGCGCCCCAGCCGGCCAGCCACATCCCGCCCCACAGCAGGACCTCCATGGCGTTGAACCACACGACGCCGATGGACAGGTCGGCGACCGCCCGGCCGCCGAGCGGGACGACGAGCACCGCCATCACCGCCGCAACGGGCACCGTCGCGATCCCCGCGCGCCACAGCAGCGTGTCGGCGCCGGGAACCGTGCGCGGGCGGCGCAGCAGCAGCCCGGCCGCCTCGCGGGCGGGCGCGGCCGGAGCCGATGAGACCGGCCCTCCGGAGGCGCGCAGGGTCAGCGCGGCGGAGCCGGCGGCAGCGGCGTAGGCCAGGGCGGCGAGCAGCGCGGGGGCGGCGAGCAGGCCCCACCAGTTCGTGATGCCGGCCGTGTCAGCCATGGTGGGCCCCACCCCCGTAGGCGGAGAGCGCCTCCAGATCGGGGTCGAACGACGCGACCACGAGCCGCGCCGCCGCCAGGTCCCGGCCGACGAGCATGCCGGGCAGCACCGCCGCGGCGGCCAGCGCGCACTCGGCGCGCTCCCGGCCCAGCGGCGGGAACGGGGGCGGGAACGGGGGCGCGGAGGGCGGTCCGCCCGCGGGCGGACCGCCGGGCTCCCGCTGGATCGGCGGCGCGAGGAAGGTGTCGGAGGTGTCGGGCATGACCACGGCGGCGATGTCGTCGATCCAGTGTCCGATGCGGTGGGCGACGTCGCCGCGCAGGCGGGGCGGGAGCGGGGAGCCGCTGCTGAGGAAGCCGGAGGCAGGCCGGCGGACGCCGCCCTCCCCGCCGGCGGCGCGGCGTCCGGAGGGGTCGTCCGGCAGGCGGTCCGGAGCGCGGCCGAGGCCGCGTATCGACCACCGGAGCGTCCGCGAGGCCCGCACCCGGCGCAGCCAGCGGGTGAACCGCAGCCGCCCCGTCACCCCCTCCTCGGGGTCGAGCAGGTGATCGCGCAGGAGCCGCCCGGTCGCCGCCGCCGGGGCCCAGCCGGCGACGGCGAGGAACCGCTGGAGGGAGTCGGCGGCGGCCGCGGCGCGGAACCGGGCGGCCGCCGGGTCGAGGACCTCGCGCGCTTCGTAGTCCCAGAAGACCGCCGCGCCCCCGGGAGCGGGCGCGTAGGTGTGCAGGCGGGCCTCCTGCACCACGTCGCCCTGCACTGTGAGCTCCGCCACCAGCCCGGCGGGCCAGTCGGCCTGCGCGGGGCCGAATTCGATGTGCAGCCGGTCCAGCTTCAGCCCGTCGCGGTCGTCCCCGCGATCGGCCATCTGCATTCCGCCGGGAAGCTCCATGGCGCCGCGCCCGTGGTGGCCGTGGGAGTGGCCGCCGTGGTCGCCGTGTCCGCTCTGGTCGTCTTGGTCGCCTTGGTCCGCAGGGCCGCCGTAATCGGCACGGCCGGAACGGTCCGCGCTGTCGCCGCGATCGCCGCCTTCGGGACCGCCCGCCTCCTCGTGTCCGGGCTCAGCCTCCCGGTCCGCGGACCCGCCGCCGTCTCCGCCGCCTTGGTCGCCCTGGTCGCCCTGCTCGCTGTGTCCGCTTTCGGCCGCCTGGTCCGGCCCTTCGGCGCGGTCCGCGCCGGACCGGTGCTGCGCGGCGCGGCGCTGGGCGGGGAGGTCGAGCAGCGCGGCGCGGGCCTCGTCGAGCCGGGCCGCGGCCTCCTCCGCCGTCCGCACCCGGACGCGGGCCCGCGGCTCGCCCATCTGGTCCCAGACCCGGTCGGCGGCCGCGTCGGCAGCCGAACCCGCGGGACCGCACTCCACCAGCGTGTCGGCCTCGCTCGGGGCCAGCGCGCTGCGCAGGCCGCGTTCCCGCACGACCCGCTCCACGGCCAGGCGGCATCCGGTACCGCCGACCGCGGTCACCAGCAGCGGCCGCTGCGCCGAGAAGCGCGCAAGCCACCGCGCGAACCCGCTCGCGCCCGTGCTTGCGCCGGCCTCCCCCGCCGTCAGGTCCACCGGAAGGCCCCCTCCCGCCAGGCGTAGACGACGGCGGCCAGCAGCACCGCCAGAAAGCCGAACATCTCCGCGACCGCGTGCACGCCCTTCTCCGCCACGACGAGCACCCACGGGTACATGAAGACCATCTCCATGTCGAAGGCGAGGAACAGCAGCGTCACCGCGTACCACCGGACGTGGAACCGCGACACGGCGTGCTCGGTGACGGCGCCGCCTCCCATGTACGGTTCGCGCTCCAGCGGTCCGCCGCCGCCGCGGACCAGCGCGGCGGCGCCGTACACGCCGAGGACCCCGGCGAGGGAGACCCCGAGCAGCGCAAGCGCGGGCCAGAAGGAGCCCACCCGGTTCGCACCTCCCGTCCGTCTCGGCGTGCGCGCCGGCCGCACCGGCGCGAGGGGGACCGCGACGCACACGCGGCTCCGGCGGCGCCGTGCTCCGGCGCCACAGGCGCCCCTATCCGCACAGGGCGCCGGTTATCCCACCGATCGTGCCCCGGTCCGCACGCGATCCCCCGATGACACGCCGGTCCGCACGGGTGCCATGCCGCCGCGGCCGACGCAGCGGTCCGCGACTGATCCTGTGAGCAGCAGGGATCCCGCATCGCCGGGCCGGCGGGTCGGCGGAGTCATCGGCGCCGCCGTTCGCCGCTCCACCGGGGCAGCGGGGCAACCGGAGACACCGGTTCGGCGCGACTGCGCGCGGCGCAGGCGGGGCGGTCCGCGGCGCAGCCGCGCGCTGCCCCGGCGACGGCTCACCCGTACCCGTTCACTCCAGGTTGCGGTACTCCTCGATCCGGCGGGCGACGGCCATCTCCACCGCCGCCGTGAGCAGGTACACGAGCGACGCGACGAAGCCCCCCGCGGTCCACGACAGGGTGCTCGGCAGCACCAGGGCGACGAGTGCGGCGGCGCCGACGGCGACGGCGATGGAGGCGAAGTTCAGCGAACTGCCGAGGGCGATGACCTTCGTCGCCTCGTCCTCGTTCATCGGCTTGGTGAAGACCCGGGTCGCCAGGACCTCGACCGCCGCGAAGCTCAGGACGGCGCCCAGCAGGAACAGGAAGACCTGGCCGACCTGCGGGCTGCGGTTGACGGCGGTCAGCACCGCCAGCGTCCCGGTGATCATCACGGAGTACCCGTAGGCACCCGAGTTGTTGCGCAGCGCGAGCCGCAGCTCGCGCAGGTACAGGCCTCGGTTGCCGGCCTCGCCCTGTCGGGTCACCGCGTTGTTCCTCCTCCGGTTTCACGTCGGCACGTCCGCCCCTGCGCCTGTTCGGCAAGCCTAGAAGAGGCGGTCCACCCGCGGGCGCACCCCGGCAGCGCCGGTGTGGTGGTCCGCGGCGTGTGCCCGCCCGCTTTCACCCGCCTACCCAGCGGCCGTCAGGGTAGCGGGGCGGCCATGCGAACACTGGTTACAGGCTGGTTCGGCTTCCTGCACGGCGAGGCGACCGCGGGCGACGTGGGGGCGGCGGCCGCCGTGAGCGCGGCGCTGGCCGGGGCGGGCGTCCCGCACGACATCGGCCGCAGCCCCCACACCCTCATCGACGGCCCGGTCCTGGACGACGTCCACCCCGGCGACTACGAACACCTGGTATTCGTCTGCGGACCGGCGCACGGGCGGCAGGTGCGTGACCTGCACCGGCGCTTCGCCCACTGCCGCCGCACCGCGGTCGGCGTGTCCGTGGTCGACCCGGCCGACCCGGCGGTGCGCGGCTTCCACACCGTGATCCCGCGCGACGGCGCCGCCGACCCGCCGCGTCCCGACCTGGCGGCGGTCGCGCCGGCACAGCCGGAGGTGCCCGTGGTGGGGGTCACGCGGGCGCCGGACCAGCCCGAGTACGGCGACCGGGGGGAGCACGCCGAGGCGCACGCCGAGCTGGACCGCTGGCTGGCGGCCAAGGACTGCGCCCGCGTCCCGCTGGACACCCGGCTGGACGCCGCCGACTCCGCGCACTGCGCAACCTACGGGCAGTTCGACGCCCTCGTGCGCCGCGTGGACCTGGTGGTCACCACCCGGCTGCACGGCCTGGTGCTGGCGCTGCGCAACGGAGTCCCGGCCATCGCCGTCGACCCGGTCTCCGGCGGGGCGAAGGTCAGCGCGCAGGCGCGCGCACTGGGCTGGCCGGCGGTCGCGGTGCGCGGCGGTCCCGGGATCGGCGCGGACGACGGGGCCGGCTTCCGCGACCGGTTGGACGAGCTGTGGGTGTGGTGCCGGTCCCCGGCCGCCCGCACCCGCACCGGGTGGACCGCGGCCGCCGCACGCGGGCGCTCTCCGCTCATCGACGACCTGCTCGCTGCGCTGACGGGCACCGACGCGGCGCCGGGACCGCTGCAGGGCGTGTGACCGGGTGCGCGGCCCGGGGGCATGGTCGACGGGCGCCGGGGTAGCGGACGCGGCGGCGGTCCCGGCGGCCGCAGCGGGCCGCGGCGGAGCGGGACCGAAGCACGCGGGACACAACGGGCCGTACGGGGCGGCGGATCGAACGCCCGGACCGGACGGACCGGAGGACGACGGAAGCGGAGGGTATCCGGCGATGGCTGAACGAGCCAGGGTCGTGGTGATCACGGGCGCCAGCGGCGGGGTCGGCCGCGCCACCGCGCGGGAGTTCGCCGCCCGCGGGGACCGGGTCGCGCTGCTGGCCCGCGGCGAGAAGGGACTCGCCGGAGCGGCCGAGGACGTCCGCCAGGCGGGCGGTACCCCGCTGGAGATCTCGGTCGACGTGGCCGACGCCGACGCGGTGGACCGTGCGGCCGAGCGCGCCGAGGAGGAGCTCGGTCCGATCGACGTCTGGGTCAACGACGCCTTCACCGGCGTGTTCGCGCCGGTGAGCCGGATCGCTCCGGAGGAGTTCCGGCGGGTGACCGAGGTGACCTACCTGGGCTGCGTTTACGGCACCAAGGCCGCGCTGTCGCGCATGCTGCCGCGCGAACGCGGCACGATCGTGCAGGTGGGCTCGGCCCTGGCCTACCGCGGGATTCCGCTGCAGTCGGCCTACTGCGCCGCCAAGCACGCGATCCAGGGCTTCCACGAGTCGCTGCGCTGCGAGCTGATGCACGACGGGTCCGGGGTCGCCACCACGATGGTGCACCTGCCCGCTGTCAACACGCCGCAGTTCGAATGGGTGCTGTCGCGGCTGCCGAAGCACGCCCAGCCGGTGCCGCCGATCTACCAGCCCGAGGTGGCCGCCCGCGCGATCGTCCGCGCGGCCGACCGCCCGCGGCCGCGCGAGTACTGGGTGGGCGGCTCGGCCGTCCAGACGATCCTGGGAAACCGGCTGGTGCCGGGACTGCTCGACCGGATACTCGCCCGCTCCGGCTACTCCTCCCAGCAGACCGACAAACCGCACCTGCCCGACCAGACGGCCAACCTCTGGCAGCCGGCCGACCGGTCCGGCGGCCGCGACTTCGGCGCCCACGGCTCCTTCGACGAGAGCGGCCGCGCGTTCAGCGTCCAGCAGTGGGCCTCCCGCCGCACCGGCCGCCTCACCGCCGCCGCGATCGCCGCCACCGCCGCGGCCGGCACCCTCGCCTGGCGCGCCCTGCACAGACGGCACGGGTAGCCCCGCGCACCGCGGTCCGCGGCCCCCGCCGCGGACCGCACCACTACGGCGATCGGCCCGTCCGCGTCACAGCTTGCGCCTGGCCGCCTGGCCAGGCGCCGGTCCGCGGCCCGATGCGGCGGAATCCGCCGCGCCCGTGCCGGGCGCCGGCGGGCGAGGGCCGGCCGGGTAGTCGGCGGCCAGCGCTCCGGGCCCCATCGCCCGGCTCGCCCGCATCTCGCGTGCCGTGGGCAGGCGCCGCCCGTCCTCGCCCAGAAGCACCCCGCCGGGGCCCTGAATCGTGTGCCCCCGGGAGCCCAGCTCGAAGCGCCGCATCGACTCGAGCTGCGCCGACGCTGTGTGCTGCCAGGAGTAGTCGCTCAGCACCTCGCGCATCCTGGCGGCCAGTTCGGCGTGACGGCCGTGGTCGGCCGCGACCCGGGCGATGGCCGCGCTCCACGCGCCGGCGCGGTCTGCACCGGTCAGCCCGAGATCGGCGACGATGAAGGCGGAACCGATGTCCGCGGGGACCCGGTGCGGGTCCGACATGAACATCGCGATCCCGCTTTCCGCGTTGACGAGCGTGGGGAGTCCGCGCCACAGGCCGTCGGCCTGGGTGACTCCGTACCCCTCCGCTTTCGACGGCCCCACTTTCATGTCCGCCCACGCGTCGTCGGCGTCGAGCTCGGCCTGGCGGGTCGTATAGGGCAGGTGCTCCGTCATGCCCTCGGCGCCGATCGCCGCGGCTGCGCTCGGGGATTCGGCGGCGATGGCGTCTTCGGGGAATCCGCGTACCCGGAGCCGGAAGTCGACGCCGCGCTCGTTGAGCTCGCGAAGCGCGGCCAGCAGGTCCTCGTATCCCTTGATGTCGTCCCTGCGCCCGGTGAAGAGGATGTGCAGCGGGCGGCCGCCGGGTGCGGCGGGCGTGAGCGCCTCACCACCCCGCGGATGCCCCGGGATCGCCTCGTGGAGGGCGGGCACGGGGTCGCTGCCGGCGGCCAGGTCCCGACCGACCGAGGTCAGCAGCGGTCCGATCCCCACGACGTGCTGCGCCTCCGCAACGACCTCGCGTTCGAATGCGACGAGGCGCGCGATGTCCTCCGGCGGTCGCCCCTGGATCTCGGCGTAGCGTTCGATGGGCATGTGCACGTAGTGGCCGAGGTTGGCCTCGGGGTACC
This sequence comes from Streptomonospora halophila, assembly GCF_039542725.1. Taxonomy (NCBI): domain Bacteria; kingdom Bacillati; phylum Actinomycetota; class Actinomycetes; order Streptosporangiales; family Nocardiopsidaceae; genus Streptomonospora; species Streptomonospora halophila. The sequence goes on from NZ_BAABIK010000012.1 coordinate 69,663, forward strand.
AGCGCCGGCGCAGGTTCATGGCAGCCGGCCCCGAGTAGCGGGAGTGCCCGTAGATCCAGTCGGGCCGCCAGGTATCCGGGTCGGGCATGCCCGGGACGTCGGCGGGTGTCCCGTTCTCGGCGATGTCGCGCAGGCGGACCGCCTCCCAGTCGCCGGTCGGCGGGATCCGCAGAATCCGCGCCTGGCCGTGGTCCTCGGTGTCTCCGACGGTCAGCAGGCTGACATTGACGCCGGGTTGCTCGGCCATGGCTCTGGTGATCTCGCCGCTGACGACCGGCACACCGCCCATGCCCTTGCTCCGTCCGCTCAGATCGGCGACGAACAGGACCTCCAGCGGGCGTTCGGTTCCGCGCTCAGGCGACGATGAAGGCACGGCGGAACCGTCCTTTCACGAAGTCGTGCACAGCGAGTCCGGTCAGGGGCACGGTCCCGCTCCGGGTACCGGGGGTGAGCCGGGCGGCGAGCTCGGCGAGCAGTTCCGCAGCGATGAGGGCGGCGGTCGGCGAGAGCAGGACGGACGTCCCCTCCGCGGCTGCGGTGCGCCACGCTGCGGCGTCTGCGGGGTCCAGCGGCCGAGCGGACGGTCCCGCGCGGTCGGCGCGCAGTCCCGCGGCGGCCTGGCCGAAGGACGTGGGGCGGGCGGCTCCGCCACTCCACCGGTATCCCTGCACCAGGTGCCGGGAGGGGTCGATCCCGGCTCGGCGCTCGCGCCATTGGGGAGCGGTGCCGCCTTCGGCGACGCGCGAGAGGTCCTCGGCGGCGGCGCAGGCGGCGGCCCGCACGGTGAAGTCGCCTGCCCGTTCGGCTTCGGCGCGGGTGGGCATCGCACGGGCGGCCGCCAGGGCAGCGGCCCGCAGCCGGGCATATCCCTCGCCCGTTACGGGGCTCTCCGGCTCCCGGTCTCCACCGTCGCCGGCCGGGGCGGGCGCGGCGGCCGGCGACGGCGCGGCGGCGCCTTCGGCTGCTGTACGCAGGGCCCCGCCGAGGGCGCGGATCTCGTCGGCCAGCTCGGCGGAGTCGCCGGTGATCACGCACGGAGGGCGGCCGGGAGCGAGCCGCTGGGCGAGCTCGTCGAGCAGGTCGCAGATCAGCGTCTGCCACACCGCCGCGATCGCTACGGCACCTTCCGCGGGGACGCCTGTGCCGGGCTCGGGCGGCACCGGGTCGGCGTCGAAGCGTGCCTCCCATGTCCCGACCGCCGCAGCCAGGGGCACCGCTCGGGCGTCCGGTGCGCGCCCCGACACGAGGTACCGGGCGGGGTCGGCCGGCACGTCGGCAACGGGCGCAGGCGGCGACGCCGAGAGCGCCGCCTCCAGATCGCGCCAGGCGTCGCGGCGAGCGGTCGGCCAGCGGTCGCCGCGCCAGGCGGGAGGCCCCTGCTCCCACATCATGCGGGCGGAAGCCGAGTAAAGCCGCTGATGGTGTTCGTCAAGTTCGGACGGCACGGTCGGACATCCTCTATTCCGAATACGCGAGAAGACCGCAGTGCGGTTACGTACCGGCTCATGCTAGCGGCGAAATTCCGCCGTGCACGAGATCGGTCGCGACCGGTTCCGGACACGGATATTTCACACACCCCCGAATTGCTGGGGAACCGAATCCCGGAACATGAGAATTTTCCGACGTAATTCACAGCCGCACCGGTCACTCCGCGGAAAGCGAATCCGACGCCGGGCTTCGTGGATTCGGACCTTCCCCCGCCCGGGGCGGTTGAATACAATACAGAAATGGATTGGGAATCATCGTTCTACGACCTGTCGGTCACTGCGGCTCGGCAGCTGGGCCTCGTTACGCGGGCGCAGGCGGAGCGCGCCGGCGTGGGGGCGGCCGGACTCGACCGCTTCCAGGAGACCGGAATGCTCTGGGAGCTCGACTGGTCCGTCTACCAGCTGGCGAGCAGCCCGACCGATCCGACCTCGGCCTATGCCTACGCCGCCTGGCTGGCCGTCGAACCCGACAGGTTCGCCTGGGAGCGCCCGGTCGAGGCGCACAGGGGCGCCGTCCTCTCCCACGAGTCCGCGGCGCGGCTGTTCGGGCTGGGCCCGGTCTCGGTCGCGGGGGTCGACATCACCGCGCCCGAGTCCCTTCAAGCGCCGCGCGCGGTTCGCATCCACCACACTCCCCTCGCCGCGCACGAGGCCACGATCCAGGGTGGCGTGCCCGTCACCGCGCCGCAGCGCACCCTCGTCGACCTTGTACGCAGCGGGACCAGCCACGACGAGGTCGCCGCCGTACTGGACGGCGCTCTCCGACGCGACCTGGTCGATCTCGCCGCGCTGCACACCGAGCTCGTCCCCCTCGCCAAGCGCTGCGGTTTCCCGGCCGAGGGGCCCCTGTTCGCCGAGCACTTCCGGGCGGACCGCGTCGCCGCCCGGTCGGAGCTGTCTCCGCGCAACGTCCGTGCACTCGCGGAGCTGCGCGCTCCGGCCCGCGTCACCCGCGTGACCGCCTTGCTGCGGCGGATCGGCGAGGGCGACGACGCCGCCGATCTCGCCGCGATCAGCGCCGACCCCGAACTGGTCCGGGCAATCGCGGCCGAGATCGTCGGGAGGAGCGGAGCCGATGCCTGACCTGCACTCCGCCGACGGCTTCTGGCGCGAGCTGAACGCCAGGGTCCGCGATCACGCGCACGGCCGCGGCACGTCGCCGCGCGACGAAATGCTGCAGTGGGTGCTGCAGCGCACGATGGTGCGGCTGTTCGGCGCCTACCCGGACGACTGGACCATCAAGGGCGGTCAGACCCTGCTGGCCCGCTGGCCCGAAGCACGCGCGACGAGCGACGTCGATGTGGTGACCACGCGTCCCACCCCGGTCGCGACCATGATCGAGCACTACAACTCCGCCCTCGACCAGGATTTCGGCGACCACCTGCGCTTCACCCCGGTGGAGGTCGACGACGGCATCATGGGCACCGGCACCGCCGCACGGATCACGCACTCCGCCCGCCTCGGCGACCGGCCGCTGATGGAGATCCAGACCGACATCGTCCCGCCCGACGACCGCCCGGAGTGGCGCGGCAAGGAGATGGTGCGCTTCCCCGAGCACATCCTCGCGTCGGGGGTCGCAGGCGAGAACCCGGACCTGCGGATGATCTCCCCTTACGACACGCTCGCGCACAAGGTCTCGGGGATGTTCATCAAGACGTGGCGCGGCGAGGCTCCGGTCCGGGTCCAGGACCTCGTGGACACCCTCTTCCTGTCCGAACGGCTGCCGCTGGACGGCCCCGAGGCACACGCGGTGCTTCGCGAGGAGTTCGCCTACCAGCGCACTCTCAACGACCGGTTGATCGTCTCCGACCGGTTCGAGGTGCCCAACCCCGCGTGGCACGAGGGGTTCGCCCGGTACGCGGCCTCGACGCCGGGCCTGGGCTACTCCGCTCTCGACGAGGCGGTACCGGCCGCACGCGCCTTCCTCGACCCCCTGCTGGCCGACGAGGCGCCGCAGGCCGACTGGGACCCGCAGCGCCGGGCGTGGATACCGCGGGGAGAGGCCGAACAGAAGGGGGCGAGGGCGATCGCGGTGCGCGGCGACTTCAGCGCCTTGGACAACCCGGTCCCCGGCCTTCCGGGACCGAAGCCGGCCTCGGAGGCCGGTCCGCGCAGTCCCGGCCCCGGCCGCCGCCCGCACCAGGACAACGCTGCCCGTCCCGATCCCGGCTACCCCCGCCGCCCCCGCTCCGGCCGGTGACGCCCCAGCCGGAGCCGGGCGGGGGCGGGGGCGCTCGGCCGCACCGGCCCTCGCCCGGCGCGGCCGAGCGCAGGCCGGTGGTTACCACTCGTTCTCGAACCAGCCCTCCGGGGCCGGGTCGGCCGGGAGGGGGCGGGGGTCCTGGTGGCGGCGGGAGGTGCATTCGCGGAACGGGCCGGTGTCGGCGAGCAGGAACGCCATCTGGTAGTCGAGGTGGTCGCGGTACCACACCGCCATTCCCGTTCCCGGTTCCCAGCGCAGCACCTCCCAGGCGTGCCAAAGGGCGTGGAAGCGCGAAACGGCCTCGGGGTGGCGCCACCATTCCTTGCACCAGCGGAACTGGCCGCCTTCGGCGCGGGTGTACATCGGCAGGAAGCGGTAAGTGACGAATTCCTCGACGTTTCGGAAGACCGGGGTGTTCTGCTGGGCGCCGGACTGCGGATAGGCGTCGTATTCGCGTTCGCCGCTTCCGGGCTCCGGGGCCTGGGCGGTCGTTTCGGGGGTTGTGGTCATCGTCGCTGCCGTCCTTTCGCTGCTGCCTTGCTGCGTTGCCGCTTTACCGTGTTTCCGCGCTGCCGCCTTGCTGCTTTACCGCGTTGCCGCTTTACCTCGTGCCGCCCGCCGCTCTATCGCGTGCCGCCTGCCGCCCGCCCCGTCTCCGGTTCGCCGCGCCACTCCTCCGCCCTGCTCCGCCGGTACTTGCGGCCGCGGTCACAGCGACGCCGAACCGCTGCGCACCTCCCGGTTCTTCGCATCGGCCCTGCGGCGGTTGAGGGCGTACCTGCCGCCCAGGGTCGCCAGGCCCGCCGGCGGGTCGAGGGTCTCCTTCCGTGCGAAGTCGGCCTCCGTGAAGTCGCCGTGACTCGGCTGCGCTCCCGCCTGCACCGTCGCCACCAGGCCCGACGCCGGCTGGGCGGCGCGGTCCGCGGTCGCGTCGGCCACCTGAACGGCTCCCTCGCGGACGCGCTCGCCCTGCTGCGACCGCACGGGCGGCTCCTCGTCGCCGCCGCTCCCGCCGTCCGGCTCGGCCAGGCGGGAGGCGGGGTCGAAGGGGTGGCCGATGGCGGCGCGCGAGACCTCGGTGTAGGCCTGGACCGGCGGCCCGCCCTGCTCCAGCCGCCGCCGGTACTCCGCGCCCAGTTCGGGGTTGGCCGCCTCCAGGTGCCCCGCGAACCGGGCCAGGGCCGCGTCGGCCTCGTCGGCGAAGCGCATCGCGCGCCCGCCTCTGCGCAGGGCGTTGAAGCTCCACGACTCCACGAGGTCGCGCAATTGGCGGTCGTCCCGGTCCCGCAGTGCCTGCGGGTCCTCCAGCGCCCGCTCCCAGGCCTCGGGCAGCGTCAGCGGGCGGCCGCCGTCGTGCCCGCGTCCGGGGTCGTCGACGTGCACCATGGCCGCCTCGATCGCGCTGATGCGGTCCATCTCCCCCGACTGGAGGTCGCGCCGACCGGTGGCGAGTCCTTGGCCGATGAGGTTGCGCCGGTAGCTTTCGGCGACCAGCGGCTCCCAGCGGGCGACCACCCGCTCGACGGCGCGGCGCACGTCGGCCGACTCGGGCTCCAGGGACGCGACGGCGCTCAGCCACGCGCCGTTGAGCATGGCTAGCTCCTCGTCGCCGGGCGCGGTCCGGGAGTCCCAGGCGGCGAACCGGGCCCAGGAGCCCTGTGCGGGCTCGCCCGCGTCCACGCCCGACCTCTCGGCGATCTCCGGGTTGGCCGCCGCGTGGCGCCAGGCGTCGGCGAAGTCGCCGTCGAAGCCGAGGGTCTCGGTCCACTCCCGGCTCACCCGCTCGATCAGCTCATCCTGGCGCTTGGGCACGGCCAGCGCCGCCGCCACGTCGGTGTGCTCGACCGAGGCGAGCACACCTTCGACCGCGCCGTCGCCGTCGGGCCCGGTGACGGCGCGCCGGACGTCCTCGGACACGTCGGGGTTGGCGGCGACGGCGGCCTTGACGCGCTGGGTCAGTTCGCGGTCGCGGGCGTGGTCGCGGGCGGCGCGCGCGATCGCGACGTCGCGGTTGTTGGCGGGCGTGCGGTTGGTCGGGTGCACGACCCGGTTGTTCTCCTCGGCGTTCTTGGCCGCCCGGTTTCGGCGGGCCCGCGCCAGCACGGCTCCGGCCACCATGACGCCCTTGCCGGTCGCCCGCACCGCCTTGCGGCTCGTGCGGGAGTTGCCGCGCAGGAAGGCCATGAGCGCCTCCATGACGGCCTCGCCGATGGCCGAGGGGGTCTGCTGCAGCTGGTCGGCCAGCGGCGTGCCCACGCTGCCGCGCACGTCGGTGGTGTCGAAGCGCGGCGGCCGCGGGCCGGCGTCGCCGCGGGCGGGTGCCGGGGCCGCGGGCCGCTGTTCCTCACTCATGTCCTGCTCCACTCCTCTCGGCGGCCGCCGTGCGGCGGCGCTCCGGCGGGGCCCGCGCGGCGCCCGCCCCTGGGTCTAGGCGTCATGGCTGTCGGCGACGGCGTACCTGCGCTGAGCGCCTTCGGTCACCGAGGACTCGGCGCGGGAGATCTCCGCGCCGATCGCGGCGGAGTCGGGACCGGTGTACCAGGGGCACATCTTCAGCAGCGTCGCCTGCGCCGCGGTGGCGAACATCAGGGCCTCGCCCTTGCCGATGCGGCGGATGTCGGCGCCCTCCATGACCTCCTGGCGCCGCAGCTGCACCGAGTGGTTGCCCTTGCCGTCGCCGTAGCTGAACGAGGTCGTGGACACGTCGTGCTGCCCGATGAGCTTGGACAGCGCCTCGACGATCTTCTGGTCGTCCAGTCCCGCGCCGAAGAGCTTGACGGTGGCGGCCGACCACATGGCCTCCATGCCGTTCTCCGTCCAGACCCGCACCCCCTGGCGGTAGCTCTGCAGGATGGTGACCGGCACGATCCCGCGTGAGCCCAGGTGGGAGTAGAGGTCGGGCAGGTCGGCGATCTTGCAGATGTTGGCGGCCTCGTCCAGGACCGCCACCAGCGGCGGGTCCAGCCGTCCGCCCATCCCCTCCGAGGCCTCCTCGGCGGAGATGAACACGGCGTCGGTCATCGCCGCGATCAGCGGGGCCGAGGCGGCCCGGGACTTGCTGAGCAGGTGCAGGGTCTGCCGGGAGCGCACGAACTCCCGCGGGTCGAACTCGTCGGCTCCGGAGCCCGCCGGGGGCGGGGTGACCCACTCCATGATCTCGGGGTCGTCCAGGCAGCGGGCGGCGGTGCGTGCGGTGGTGAAGATGCCGTCGCGGGTCTCGCTGACGATGTTCTGCGTCTCGCGCAGCGCCTCGGCGTAGGCGGTGAAGCCGTGGTCGAACAGGACCTCGATGGGGCGCGGCTGCTTGGCGTCGTGCAGCCACTCCCCCACACGGCCCAGGGACTCGCCGGCCAGCGCCGCGGCCAGCATCAGCTGGGACAGCAGCGCCTTGGCGGCGGGCCCCCACATGTCCTTCTTGGAATCGTCGTCGTCGATGGTCAGCACGAAGTGGCTGGCCAGCCGGTAGGCGTCCTCGACGGTGCGCACGTGGCGCAGCGGGTTCCACCAGAACTCCTGCTTCTGGTGGGTGATGTGCTGGGGGTCGAACAGCCACACGCGCTCGCCGGTGCGCTGCTCGCGCAGTGCGGCGGTCGCCGACCACACGTCGCCCTTGTTGCTGGTCGCCAGGGCGGGGCCGGGGGCGTTGAGGACGTAGGGGATGGCCAGCGCGGTGGTCTTGCCGGCCCGGGGCGCCATGTAGGCCAGGACCGTGTCCTCCCAGGACGCGAACAGCTTCGGGCCGCTGCGCCCGCCAGGCAGTTTCACCTCGCCCAGAGCCAGCCCGACGTCGCGGTCGCCCAGCTCCTTGTGCGAACCGCTGAGCGTGGTCTTGCGCAGCCGCAGCGACTTCTGCGCGGCCGCGGGCCGCGACAGCTCCCCCACGTCGTCGTTGCCGACGTTGAGCGCCGCGACCGGGTCGCCCTCGCTGCCCAGCCGCGCCCGCAGCGCCAGCAGCACCGTCCGCCCGCCCCAGCCCAGCCCCGCGGCCAGGACGGCGCAGAACGCGGCCACCACGAGGGTGGGCGTGCCCGGCCAGGCCTTGGCGGTGTCACCGGTGACCAGCCAGAGGATCCACCGGGCGCCGAACGGCGCGACCTCGCCCGAGGTCACCAGCGCGGCGAGCCACGCCGCCACCCAGACCAGCCCTACCAGGCCGACCACGCCCCACAGCGCCAGCACCGCCAGCAGCGGAGGGGTGCCCGCCGCCATGGCGCCGCCGCGCGGCTGGAACCTGTCGGACTGCCATGCCATGCCTCTCATGCCCTGTTCACCGCCTGATCGGTGTCGTAGAGGTCGAACTCGTCGCCGGTGAGGGTCATCTGCACCGGGATGCCCAGCCGCTCGGCGCCGGTCTTGATCAGGTAGCGGCCCCGGCCCGGGTGCAGGGTGCCGGGCTGCCACGAGTCGGGGGAGGACCAGGACGAGACCAGGCCCTGCTCCGGTTCGGTCAGCGGGGTGATCTGGTTGACCCGCGACAGCTCCCGGGGCGGCAGGCCGGCCAGGATGGTGATGGCCGACCGGTCGACGAATCCGCGCGCCTTGGCCCGGTCCTCCTCGTTGGCCAGCGCCTCCAGGTCGCTGAGCGAGTGGGTGACCATCACCGAGGCCATCCCCTTGCTGCGGTTGAGGCGGGTGAGCGAGTCGGCGTACTCCACCAGGCCGGGTGCGCCCCGCAGCGCGCGCCACAGCTCGTCCATCACCCCGATGTAGGAACGGGGGGCCATGACGCCCTGCTCGGCGAGCAGCCCCATCGCGTCGACCGTCCCGAAGCCGTAGCTCCAGGTGCACAGCATGGCCGCGGTCAGCAGCTTGTCGCCGGCCGCGCCCACGCGGGAGATGTCCACGCTGATACCGGGCGCGTTGAGGTCGACGGGGTTGGTGGTGGGACCGTCGAAGACGCCCGCCAGGGATCCCGTGCACAGCAGGCGCAGAGTGAAGACGAGGTCGTCGACGCGCTCGTCGTAGCGGTCGGCCGAGCCCGCGCGGGCCAGCGCGCGCAGCCCGTCGGGCCCCTCCTCGATGACCCGCAGCACGTCGGGCACGGTGGGCTGGACACCGTCGCCCAGCCGCTCGTCGAGCAGGTCCACCGCCGCGCCGAGCACGACCTCCTCGGCGTTGCTGATGCGGTCCTCGCGCACCAGCGTGCACAGCGCCATCAGCAGCGAGATGCGGCGGGAACGCACCTCCCAGCGCAGCTGGGCCCGCTCCTCGGGGCCGAGCAGCTCCAGCGACGACCCCAGCGGACCGGAGTCCAGCGGGTTGATGCGGTCCATCCCCCGGCCGATCTCGACGACCTGGCCGCCGAGGTAGCGGATGAGGTTGGTGTAGTCGGGCTTGGTGTCGCCCAGCACGATGGCGCGGGTGCCGAACGCGACCGCGCCGGTGATCAGTCGCTTGACCAGGGTGGACTTCCCCGTCCCGGGTTGGCCGAGCACGAAGCAGCCCGGGTTGGTCACCAGGCCCGAGCGCAGCCACGCCAGCGGGTCCAGGCACACGACCTCGCCGGAGAGCAGGTCGCGCCCGATGGGTGTGCCCACCGACGGCGGCTTGCTGCTGGTCACGAACGGGAACAGGCCGCAGGCCTGTGCGGTGGTGGCCTGGAACTCGGGCACGTGCGGGATGTTGACCGAGGCGCCGCCCTCGCGCTGCCCCCAGCCCATCACGGGAGGCAGCGGACCGAGCGCCGCGTCGTCGGCGCCCTCCTCGCCGGCCGGGCGGCGGCGCCCGCGGTCGGGCCGGGACGCGGTACGGGCGGCGGCGCGCTGCTCCCGGTGCTCGTTCTTGCGCCGCGCGCGCCTGCGGCGGCGCTCGGCACGGTCGTCGCCGGCGCCCGGAGGCGCGAGCGGCTGCTCGGTCGCGGCCGTGTCGGTGCTGGATGCCATGGGCGTCTCCTGGCTCTGGGCTCGTTCAGTTGCGCTGTGCGAGGTAGGGCGGGCAGATGCCGAGCGGCAGGGTGGTGGCGAAGACGACGTCCTGGCTGCCCCAGGCCCGCCGCAGGCGGATGCGGGAGGTCTCGGCCGAGGACTCGGTGTGGGAGACCGCGCGGTCGAGCTCGTCGGGGTTCTCGACCGTGACCGAGGCGTAGAGGCTCATCTGCACCAGGCCCGCGCCCAGCGTCTCCTCCTGGGCGGCCTGGCGCGCGTAGGCGAGGTCCTGGCTGTCGCGGGCGCTGACGCGGTGGCGCAGCCGGGCCGACATCTCACTCTTGTACTGCGCTGCGGTGTTCTGGCCCTCCAGCGCACGCGCCGCCGAGGAGGCCGGCCAGTGCCGGAACAGCAGGGTGGTGCGCTTGGTCCAGCGGGTGGGCGCGAGCAGTTGGGACAGCACCGTGCTGGTGACGTGGGTGCGCGGCGCCTGCTGCCAGACCCAGGCCACGCTGGTGCCGCTGTCGTGGACGTAGCGGTCGTGCAGGGTCTCGGCGGCGATGGGGCCGGCCTCCGACCAGTTGTCGGTCTCGATCGCGCCGCCGGACTCCAGCAGCTGCGCCACGGCGCCGCGGGCGGCGGGGTCGTAGGCGCTGCGGACGACGGCGACGATCTCCTCGGGCCGAGCGCGCCCGACGACGCTGACGCCGCACCCGCCGAGCCCGTTCTCGATCTGGTTGAGCAGGTTGTTCAACTCGGCGGCGGCCTCCAGGCGCCCCTTGGGCGGCGTGGGGAACCGGCGCGGGTCGAAGGTGACGGAGATGCGGGTCTCGACCTCGGCGCTGACGGCGGGCGCCAGCGCGACCAGCTCACCGAGGATGCGCCGGGCCGCCTGCGGCGACTGGGGGTCGACCGCTGCCGCGACCTGGTCGCGCAGCGTGTCGCCGGGGTCGGGGCTGGACTCGACGGTCACCGCGATCCAGGGGACCCAGGGCATGTAGCCGAACCCGGCCAGCCAGTTGTGCCAGTTGGCCACCCAGGTGTCGACGTCGCCGGTCTCGGCCAGCCACACGGAGTTGGAGGAGACCTTCAGGGTGGCCGTCATGTGTCCGAGGCGCCGGTTCCAGGCGATGCCGAAGCGGCCGCCGCGCCCGTCCTCGGCGGAGAGCAGCGTGATGGGGGCGAGCACGCCCGGCAGCTGCAGGGCGCGCGGGTGCTCGACCAGGACGCCGGCGCGGTAGCGGGTGCGTCCGCGGACGGTGGCCCACCACCACCGCAGCCGGGTGAGGATGAAGGCGAGCAGCGAGGTGCCCTGGACCGGCACGAGCGCGACGCCGAAGACCACCACGAGCGGCGGCACCAGGTAGGCGGCGTAGCGCTGGTCGACGAAGGCCACGAGCATGAGCGCGATGAGGCAGCCCATCAGGATCATGGTGGGGATGAAGCCCAGCCCCAGCAGGCCGATGCTGCGCTTGCGGCGCCACCCGCCGTAGGTCCGCAGTGTCATGTGTCCCGTCCTCGGTCTGGATCGTGCGTGTCCTGTGTGGGCGGCCCGGGCTACAGCGCCCCGGAGGGCGGCTGGTCGGCGTCGGTTCCGGAGGCCCCGTCGGCGACGGCGCCGGAGTCGGCGGACGCGGGCGGGGCGTCGGAGGCCGGTGCGGAGGCGGGCGCTCCGGATACGGGCACCGCCGCGCCGGAGGGCCCTGGGGGGCCGGGGGCGCCGGACTCGCCGGGCTGCGCCGCGCCGGAGGGGGTGGGCGCCCCGGTGGAGCCGCTGGAGGGCGCGCCTCCGGCGGCGGCGGTGGGGGCCGAGCCGTGCCCCGGCTGCCCCGCACCCGAGGGCGTCGGCGCACCGCCGCCCGAAGCCGCGGTCGCCCCGCCGCCCGACGCGCCACCGCTGTAGGAGGCCGACTGGATGCTCTGGCCCGGCTGGCCCGCACCCGACGGCGTCGGCACCGACGACGACCCACCGGAGTCCCCCGCGCCGCCGGTCGCGCCCGGTGCCGCCGTGGTGCCGCCGGGCCGGTCGGCGCCCGTGGGGGTGGGGGTCGTGGCCGGCGCGGCGGAGCCGCCGGAAGGGGCGCCGCTGTCGGCGGCGGTGGGGGCCGAACCGTACCCCGGCTGCCCCGCACCCGAGGGCGTCGGCGCACCGCCGCCCGAAGCCGCGGTCGCCCCGCCGCCCGACGCGCCACCGCTGTAGGAGGCCGACTGGATGCTCTGGCCCGGCTGGCCCGCACCCGACGGCGTCGGCACCGACGACGACCCACCGGTGTCTGCCGAACCGCCGCCGGCGGCGGCGGGCGCCGAGAACTGGCTCGGGTCGGCGGCGCCGGAGGGTGTGGCCGCAGTCGACGCCGGTGCGGTGCCGTCGGCGCCGCCCGCGCCGGACGCACCCCAGGTGGCCGAGCCTCCTGAGGCGCCCGCCGGGACGGCGCCGCCGGACGGCGCGCCGCCCGAGATGCCGCCCGAGTTCGACGCCGAGGTGACCGAGGCGCTGCCGGACGCGGTCGTACCGGCACCCGACGGCAGCGCGGAGCCGCCGGAGTCGCCCGCGCCGCCCGGGGTGTCGGCTCCCTGGCCGTCCTGTGCCGAGGCGTGGCCTGCCTGGCCGCCCGGCGTGTCCGCGCCCGAGTCGCGCGCGCCGTCGGGCGAGGCCGCGCTGTCCGCGGAACCGCCGCTTCCGCCTCCGGTTCCACCGCCTCCGGTTCCACCGCCGTCGGCGCCGCCGCCCCCGGCCGCGCCGACCGTTTCCGTCCCCGCTCCGCCCGCCCCGGCTCCGGCGCTGACAGCGGTCGTGGCGGCGCCCGCCGCCAGTCCGCCTCCTCCGCCGCCGCCGGACGTGGAGATGGCCGAGGCCGAGGGCAGGCCCTGGTCGACGGTGGCCGCCCGGCTCCCGGCACCGTGCCCCGCCGTGCTCGCGCCGAAGACCCCGCCGCTGGAGGACCCCGGAACGCCGGAGGGCTGCGCGCCGCCTCCTGCTCCTGCGGAGGAGGCGCCCGCGCCGGCGCCGAAGGCCATGGCACCGCCGGTGAGCTTGGTTGCCATCGTGCCGAGCAGGCTCCACAGCATCGGCAGCGCACCGGTTGCGATGAGGATCAGCGCCACGCCGAGGAAGTACTGGAAGGTGCCGTCGGTGTCGCCGCGCGACTCGGCGTAGAAGACGAAGCCCAGCGCGTAGATGAGGACGATGACCGGCTTGTACAGGATGGAGCCGATCAGCCAGCCCATGATCTTGGAGAAGATGTTGGTACCGGGACCGGGCAGCATCGCCGCACCCGCGGCCAGGGGCAGCACGGCGGCGCAGATGTAGATGACGCCCTGGGTGTAGTACAGCGCGACGATCTGGATGACGGCGCCGACCACCACCGCGATGCCGACGAGGACGCCCAGCAGCAGGCGGAAGCCGCCCTTGAGCACGTCGCCTTCGGGGATGTCCGTCAGGTCGTTGCCGAGCTCGGCGCCGAAGTTGGCCGCGACCCCGTTGGCGAGCAGGTACCCCGCCAGCGAGTCGCAGAAGTCGACCACGCCCTGGATCACGAAGATCCCGGCGAAGGTGGTGAACACCAGCACCAGCAGCGCCTTGACGGTGTCCATCATCGGGTCGAGGCGCCGGTGCCACAGCAGGCGGATCGCCGCGACCAGCAGTCCGGCGGTGGCCAGCAGCGTGACCAGGGGGAACACGAGGTCCTGAAAGGCGGAGATCCCGTCGCTGCCGGCGAGGTCGTTGTTGTTGTCGACCGCCGGGTTGTCCCAGAGGATGTTGAAGATGCCCTCGATGGCCGGCGCTATCAGCTCGCCGACGTCTTCGGAAATCTGCTGAAGGGACATGGCACTTCCTGCTCAGGGGCTCGTGAGAGGGCTGGGGCGGGCCGCGGATGGCGCGGACTCGATGGCGCGGACTAGATGGTCCGGGGCTGGTCGTCGCTGTCGCTGTTGTCGCCGCCGCCGTCGTCCGGCGGCTCGCCGGGATCCTGTTCACGCGTGTACTCGACCCAGCGCGTCCCGCCGTCCCCGCCGCCGCCTCCGCCGGCCTGGAGCAGAACGGCCACGATCGGGGCTGCCACGATCAGCAGCACGACGCCCAGCAGCACCCACGGCAGCTCACCCATGCCGCGGGCGGCGATCCAGGGGTCGCCGGTGAAGTTGGCCTGCACCATCTTCCCGGCGATGATCAGCAGCGCAATGACCGCGATCGCCGCGCCCAGGCCCATGACCCAGCCGAGGATCGTGTTGCCGCAGGAGATCCACAGCTCCTGGCCGTCCACCTCGGGACAGGCGCGGGCGGCGAGTACGGGGGCCGATCGGTCGTTCATGGCATCACCTGGCTGCTCGGTGAGGATCGTCTGCGCCGAAAGGGCCTGCGGGCCGTCGCATCACACGGTTCCGGTGAACTCGGGGTCGGGCTCGTAGGTCGGCATCGGGTACTCGGGTTCGTCCGCGGGGGTGGAGAGCAGCATCGTGACCACCGAGACGGCGACGAGCATGAGGAAGATCCCCATGAACGTCCACAGCAGGCCGCCCACGCCCTCGGCGGCGAGGTCGGAGCGGCCGCTCTTGCCGACGACCATCTTCCCGGCGCAGTAGAGGACGCCGATGATCCCGATGACCGCGACGATTCCGCGGCCCCAGGCGAAGATCTGGTCCAGGGCCGGGAGCACCTGGCTGGGCAGCTGCGGCTCGGGGTTCCAGGTCAGGGGCAGCGGTCCCGCGGCGTCGACCGCGCGCTGCGCGGCGCCGTGGACCGCGATGGAGGTGTACAGCAGGGCGTTCACGCCGTCCTCCGCGCTGGTTGCAGTGGATGGGTGCCGGCGGCGGGGCGCACGGCCGCCGGCGGTGTCATCGGGCGCGCCGCGCCGCGCGCGGCGGAAGAACGCCGGGCGGGCCGCACGGACGGGTGCCGCGGGTCACGCCTGCTGCGCCGGAAGCAGCAAGGTGATCGCCGGAATGGCGATGAGCATCAGCGAGATGCCGAGAATCGTCCAGACGAGGCCGCCCACGCCTTCGGCGGCGAGGTCCGAACGCCCGAACTTGCCGACCGCCATCTTCCCGGCGCAGAACAGCACGCCGATGATGCCGATGACCACGACGACGCCCCGCCCCCACATGAAAAGGGTGTTGATCGAGCTCATCGCACCCGAGGGGATGCTGATCCCCTCACCCCATTCGTAGTCCTTAAGCGTGGTGTTGAACGCGATGATGGCCGCCGATTGGGCCTTGACGTAACCCGCCAGAAAAAGGTTCATACTTCTACTCCTCGCTCATTCGTGCCCATAATCGCCAGACCCGCCTGTTCCGCACGCGGACCGGATTCTGGACAGGGCCCGCTCGACCTTTTTCGGCAGGTCGACCTTCCCCACGTCGGCGGCGTCCGCGTAGCGGATCCCGGCCGCGAACGGCAGCCGGACGATCTCGCCCACCCGGTCCTCGATCAGCCGGATCCGGGCCGCGGCCTCGCGCGGCTCGGGCCCGGACCCGTCGGCGACGACCACCAGGCAGGCGATCGCCGCCCCGGACTCGGCGACTCCGGTGACCGCCTCGACCGCCCGCGCCGAGGCGGGTGCGCTGTCGCGCGCCACCAGCACCAGCGGACGGCCGAACGTCTCGATGCGCCGGGTGCCCGGCTCGTATCGGCCCAGGTCCCACGGCGTTCGCAGCAGCTCCGCCAGCGTGGTGGCGCCGGCTCCGCCGTGGCAGCCCAGGACGACCGCGTCCACCGGCGGCGCCTCCGCCGCCGGCGCGCCGCGGATGCCGGGCTCGCGGCCCAGGCGCCGACCGAGTTCCACGGCCACGTCGCTCCCCTTTCGTTCACGCCGCTGTTCGCGGACCGTTCGAAGATCACCAGCGACGGGCGCCGGTGCCCGTCGTCACCCGCGATAGACGGACTCCCATTCCTCTGCGGTTCCGCATTCTCGAAGAATTTTTTCCACACCCTCGCCACCTGCGGGAACCTGCTTCCACGTTCTGCGCGCGGGCGCATGCGAGTGCGCGTGACGCAGCGGAGGCGGGGATGGTTCCCGCTTTTCCCGAGGAATTCGTGTCCGCCTGCGGACACCCTTCCCCGGAACCCCCGACCGCCTTCCGGGGGTCCGAAGTGTCCGCGGAACCGGATCCGGGTCCGTGCGGATTCATTTCCGTTCGACCCGGTCCCGGATAACGGAACACGAGAAACCGCACACCGTTCTTCAAAATTCTTCGGGAATGCGGAAGAAAGGCGACCGTGAACGACGACAACCAGGGTTCCCGGCGGATCGCGCTTGCCGCGGCTGCGGTGATCGTCATCGCGCTGGCCGCCGGGTTCGCCGTGATGCGCCTCTCCTCCGGCGGCGCCGAAAGCCCCGCGCCCTCCGCCGACCCGGGCGGCCCCGCCGCGGACCCGGGCGGACGCGGCGGCGAGGTCGACGTCGCCGCGCTGCTGCCCGACTCCGAGGCCGATCTCCAGGAGGCCGCCGGCGTCGCCCGTGAGTTCACCGCCGCCTACTTCGGGGGCGGCGCCGACCGCGGCGACCGGTTGGCGGAGCTGGCCACCCCGGGCTACGCCGACATGCTCGCCCAGGAGGGTGCGGCCCCGCCGGTGCAGGGCGAGCCGGTGCCGACCGCGTCGGCCGAGGAGGCCGACGTCGAGACCGAGGTGACCGGAATCCGCGACCTGGCGGAAGGCAGCGTCACCTATGTGGTCCGCGCCGACGTCACGGCGTCCGGCGGCGCCGAGCGCCGCTTCGAGTACGCCGCCACGGTCGCCGAGCGCGGCGGCGGCTGGCGGGTGAGCGGTTTCCACGACGCCGCGCTGGGCGACGCCGGAGCGCGCTGAGGTGGGCGCGCGCGATCGGCGCAGGGGCGGGCCCCGGCCCGCCGCGCGGGCACGGGCGCTGCCGGGCGCGCTCGCTCGGGCGCTGCGCAGCCGGTTCGCCCGGATCCGCCGGGCGCGGCTGAGCGACCTCGGCCGCAGCACGCTCTCCTACAGCCTGGGGGCGAGCCTGTTCATGGGCTCGACCCTGGTCGTGGTCAGCGGCCCGGAGATCTTCGACTACCTGGGGTTCGGCGGCGGACCGGGCGGCGGCTGCTCGACCTCGCTGGGCGGCTACACCGGCGACGCCTCCGCGGACTCCATCCCGGAGAACTTCCTGGGGTACGCGCGCGACGCGGGCGACCACTTCAACGTCCCCTGGGAGTACGTGGCCGGGCTGTCGTGGCGCGAGACCAACCACGGGCGCATCGCCGACAACGCCGCCTACCCGGGACTCGGCCGGCTGCCGACCGGCATCGTCTACGGCACCGCCAACCCCGCCGGCGCGGCCGGCCCTCTCCAGTTCGGCATCAAGCACCCCGTCACGAACAAGACCGGCGGCCCGCTGGGCGACGCCGGCAACACCTGGGGCGGCGAGGCGGACCAGCCCGCGTCCGAGCGCACCGCCGCGCCCGGCACCAACGGGCAGTGGTTCGGCGTCGACGGCAACGGCGACGGCCGGGTCAACGTGTGGGATCCCGCCGACGCGGTGCACTCGGCGGCGGGCTTCCTCCGCTACTGGATGGACCGCGGCCACAGCATCGAGTGGGCGGTCGGGCGCTACCACGGCTCGGGGCAGGGCGGCGCCTACCAGCAGGCGGTCAGCGCCAAGGCCGCCCAGTACAGCGGCGGGGACTTCACCGTCGCTCCGCCCAACGGCACCCGGACGGACTGCTCCGACGGCGCGCTGAACGGCACAGCGGTCGAGAAAGTGATCCAGTTCGCGCGGAACCAGCGCGGCAAGCCCTACGTGTGGGGCGGAGTCGGCCCCAACGGCTACGACTGCTCGGGCCTGCTCTGGGAGGCCTACAAGGCGGCGGGGCTGCCGCAGCGCTACGTCGACCACCGCTGGACGACGAACACCATGTTCCGGATGTCCGAAGCCAAGCGCGTGACCTGGGACGAGATTCGGCCCGGCGACATGATCCTCACCGGCCGCAACGGATCGGGCATGCCGACGCACGTTTCCATGGTCACCGGGCGCCGCGACGGCCGGCTGATGGTGATCGAGGCCTACAGCTCCAGCGTCGACCGGTGGGCCCAGATCCACGAGCACGAGTACGACTCCGGCGTGTGGAGCCAGCCGGAGTTTCGCACCATCGTCCGCGTCAGCCACCTGTTCCCCGCCGACGACTCCGCCGAGGAGGACGCTGTTGAGCAGGTCTGAGAGCGGTCCCCGAGCCCTGCGGACCCGCCGTCGCGAACGACCGGGCCGCGAACAGGAAGGTGGCCCAGCATGAGAACCCCCCTGCTGAGCCGCGACCGGCTGGCGGTGGCCCTGATCGTGGTCCTGCTCGCGCTGGTGGCGGGTTTCGGGGTGACGCGGCTGGGCGGCGCACCGGAGCCCGGCGCGCCGCCGGCCGCGGAGCCCGGCGGTTCGGGGCCGGAGGCCTCGATGGACGAGCTGATGCCGGTGTCCGAGCGGGAGTTCCAGCGGGCGCTTCGCGCCGCGACCGAGCACGCCCGCCGGATGGGCACCTTCGACCCCTCCGCCGGCGAGGCCGCCTACTTCGACGGTCTGCGCTCCGGCGCCGACTCCGGCTACGCCCGCACCCTGGACGTCGAGGGCTCGGCGGCGTTCGCTCTCCACCGCCGGCTGGCCGAACGGGCGGAGCCGACCGAGGGTGCGGCCCAGGCGCGGGTGGCGCCCATGGTCAGCGCCGAGGCGATCACCGTGGAGCTCGTGCTGTCGGCCGAACCGGCCGGCGGCGGGAGCGGCCGAAGCGGCGGCGAACCGCTGGAGCTGGGCACCTACCAGGTGTCCCTGCGCCGCGACGGCGGCGCCTGGCTGGTCATGGGGGTCAGCGACACCCAGGACATCGAGGCGATGCGCGGCGAGGGGCTGATCTGAGGTGGCCCGCACCCGCCGCGCCCGCGTGCGCGGCCCCGAGGCCGGACGGGCGAGCCTCGGAGCCGGATTGACCCTCGGATTCGCCGCGGTGTTCGCCGCCGTGGCCGGTGCGCAGGCGATCGACACCTTCGGCGCGGGCACGGAGGGCGGCACGGGGGGAGACCGCGCACAGCAGATCGGCTATAGGGCGGGCGACATCGATCCCGGTGGTGCCCTGGTCGACTGCGGTTCGGCGGGCCGCGTGACGGAGCTGACCTGCAACGGCTACAAGGCCACGCTCGCGGCCTTCCCCGAGTTCGACAAGCCGGGCTGGCGCGGCTGCTACCGCGCCGGGCCGCCCGACCACGGCACCGGTCAGGCCTGCGACTACATGACCAACGTCGACGGCAGCCGGGGCACCGCGGCGCAGAACGCGGTCGGGTTCGAGCTGTCGCGCTGGCTCATGCGCAACCACCGGCAGATGGGCGTGAAGTACGTGATCTGGCACCAGCGGATCTGGAACCCGGCAGAGGGCGACCCGACGTGCGTGGGCGAGACCGGCGCCGGCTCCTTCGCGCAGAGCTGCTGGAGGCCGATGGAGAACCGCGGCAGCAACACCCAGAACCACTACGACCACGTGCACGTGTCCTTCCGCTACTGACGCGCGTCCATCGCCACGCGTCTCGCGACACGCGCTTCCAGACCCCTCCGGAGCACCGGAGGTGCGAATGCACGACGAGGCACGACGGAAAGGAGGAGACATGCCATTCCCACTTCTCGCCGCCGCCGGCATAGCCATCGGCAGCGCTGTCGCGGGAGCGGTCACCGACCAGGCGGTCGACTGGGCGGTCGACGAGATGTCCGGCGACGACGAAGAACAGCAGCAGGAGGAGCAGCAGGCCGCCGAATCGAGCGAAGGTAACTCGATCCTGGGCGCCCTGGGGAACTTCGGTCCTCTCGGCGCCATCGCCGGCTTGCTCGTGGCGGCGATCCAGGCACTGGCCGACGCGAACGACAGGGGCCAGGGCGACGTGCAGTACGCCGGCCGCGTCCCCGACCAGTCCGACCGGGAGCTGCGCGCCAAGGAAGGGAACGAGATCCCCGACGCCCAGTTCGTCAGCCGCACAGCGATGATCCCGGACGGGTTCAGCCCCGTGACGGCCGCCTATTCCGGCGACGACAAGGGGCTGGCGCTGCAGGCGGCCCAGGTCCAGACCCTGTGACCGCCCGCGCGGCCGGAAGGGGCGCTGCGCGGCGGCCGCCCGGCCGCCGCCGGAGGAGTCCGTGAAAGGAAGCGTGAAGGAGTTGTGAGGAGAGCCGTGAGGAGAACCGCATGGTGACACCCGCGCAGTCCGCGCCCAACATCCTCGACGAGTTCAACCAGCCCTATCTGAACGAACGCTACGAACGCGAATACGACGACACCTTCACGACGGTGAGCACGGCCGACGCGTCGGTCGTGCAGGCCGACACGGCGGGGAAGACCGATTTCTCCGGCAGCATCGTGCAGGTGAAGCGCGGTGGCGGCAACAAGGGCGGCGACGACAACAGCAACGGCGACAACGACCGGAACGGGAACGGAAACAACGACGACCGCAGGAACAACGGGAACACCTACAGGTTCGACAACGACCTGGAGTACTACGGCGACCAAGGGCAGGGGCAGCAGCAAGGGGCCTCCGCCGGAGGCGGTTTCGAGCTGGCCTGGGGCAACCCGCTCGGGCTGGTGGGACAACTGATGGAGATGTCCACCACCGGCCAGGGCGGCGGCCCGGAGTCGCCGATGGACAGTCCGAGTCACCGCACCCTGAGGGTGGGCAAGGCGCGGCGCTGACCCCGGCGCCCCGGTGACGGCACCCCGGGCCCGGACGCACCGCCCGCAGGACGGACCGCGTCCGGGCCCGGGCGCCGGGCCCCGAACCGGGGGGTGTTGCAGCCGCCCGTGACGAGCCGCCCCGGTTCCGTTGCCCATGCCGCCCCGGGCCCGATTGGCGGCCGCTCGGAAGCCCCCGCAGCACCGGCCCGGGGGCTTCGACCGGGAGGGCGAGAGGGTGGGGGCGGCCGAACCGGCGGACGGCGGGCGAGGCCCCGCACCCGCCCGGTCAGACGTCGCTCGCCCGCTGGGTGCAGGCGTTCTCGGACGGGGCGACCTCGTCCACGCTGGCCACCGCCATGACGGTGAAGCAGTAGTCGAACGAGGGGTTGAGCCCGGTGATCGTGATCCGGGTGGACAGCGGCTCCCCCTCGGCGAGCGTGGACGGCGCGGTGCCCACCGGCCCCCCGACCACGTGGTAGGAGGCGCGGCCGGAGGTGTTGTCGGTCCAGGACAGGGTGACCGTGTTGCCCTCGTCGGAGACGATCCGCACGTCCGTCGGCGCCAGCGCCGGGTTCTCCGACGCCTGCGGCGGCAGGGACGGCGGGATCGGCGCGGAAGCCTCGCCGCGGGGCTGCGCGGTGGGGTCGGTGGCCTGCCGGCCTCCGACCGCACCCGAGCCCATCCACCACGCCACGCCCAGAGCCGCACCGCCCACGAGGGCGACGGCGATCCCGGCGGCGAGGACCGCGGTGACGAGCACCCGGGCGAAGGCGTAGCGGTCGCCGGACGGGCGTCCCCCGTCCGGCGGAGCCGCGTCGCCGTGTCCCTGTTCGGTCGGACCGCTGTCCGGCGCGTGGGCGGGAACCCGGGGCTCCGCATCGGGGCGGTGCGCACTGCTCGGCAGGGTCCCGTCGCCGGCGGCGCCTACCGAAGCCGGAGCAACGGAGCGCACCGCCCCTCCGCCACCCTGCGCACTCGCAGCGAGACCGGAGTCCCCTTCCACCCCGCCGGCGGCGGCCGCCGAATCGGTCGGCGATCGCTCGCCCGAGCGGCCCGAGGAACCGAAGGACTCACCACCGCCACTCACGAGCCCTGACGCACCCGCCGCCGCCTCCTCCGACCGCGCACCGCCCCCAACAGCGCTCGCAGGACCTTCAGCGGTACCTCCGCCAGACTCCGAGACGACCGGTCCACCCGGTCGCGGAACACCACCCGGCGCGGCGCCACCTGCACTATCACCGACACCGCCGCCTGCGACCCTCTCGCCAACGCCCGAGCCGACGCCGTCGCCCGGGTGTCCCCAGGAACCGGCAAACCCACCGTCCCCACTCGCCACATCCGACGCTTCAGAAGGCGGCTCCTGCGGCCACGCGGCGGCCGCAGAACCGGCGGCAAGACTCTCGACGCCCTCGCCGACAGCCTCCCCGCCCCCTATGCCGACGCCGGCGTCATCGGCACCGCCAGCGGCGGCCGCCTCACCAGCACCGGAGTCAGGCTCAACGAATGCGAAGGACGCACCGTCCCCGCTCACAGCACCCGACGGCGGCTCTTCCGATCGCGCGCCGCCCGCCGCATCACCGGCAGGCCGTTCGTCTCGCTCGGAAAAGGCCTGTCGGGCGGCGGCCTCCCCCAAGACGGCGTGCTCGCCCGCGTCCGCCGTCTCGCCGGCGCCGTACTCGTCGAAGCCCGCATCCAGCGGCCCCGACATTACTGGGCCTCCCTCAACGGCCGCGCCGCCGCCCGTGTCATCGCCGCCGCCCCGGCGGTCGGAGGCGCCGAAGGACGCACCGTCCCCGCTCACCGGATCCGCTGCTTCGGACGGCGCCTCCTGCGGCCACGCAGCGGCCGCAGACCCGCCCGCCGAACCGGCGGCACGTCCGTCGCCATACTCCGAGGAGTCCTGTCCGGCATCAGTCCCCGACCCGGCACGGGACTCAGCCCCACGGTTCGGGGCCTCGGCGGATTGGGCCGGTCGGTTCCACCAGGCGTCGGCGTATCGGTCGGTCGGACGCTCGCGGCCTCCCGCCACGCCGGTCTCATGCCGCCCCTCGAAGGCGGAGCCTGCTTCGGCCCCGCCCGCACCCGGAGTGGGCCCGGTACCGGCGGCAGGCGCATGCTCGGCCGGTCGCCCGGCGGCGTCGGCGCGCTCGTCGAGGCCACTCGGTTCCGTGTCCCGCTCGGCCGCCGCGCCCGACTCCTCCGCCAGGCCGCCGACGTCCTGCCGCGGACCCGTCTCACCGTTCTCGGCCGACCCGGCTGTGCCGGACTCCTCGGGCTCCGAGTCGGTGCCCCGCTCCGCATCCTGCCGGGGCGCTGCGGACGCCGGCGGCGCGCCATCGAAGTCCCCGTCCACCTCGGCCTGCGCGAGTTCCCGCGCGAGGGCGGCTGCCGAGGCTTCGTCCGCCCTCGCGCCGGCGGATCCTGCTCCGACCGCTTCGGTCGCTCCGCCGACCGCGCCCGCCGAGCCCACGGAGCCACGATCGGTCGACGGCTCCGCCGGCTCCGTTGAATCCGTCTCGGTCGCCTTCCCGACGCCGGCCTGGGGATCTGTCGTGTCCCCGTCCGCGCTGGGCGGCACGTCCGGCTCTTCGCGCCCGGTTCCCGCCCCTCCCCAGGGCCCGCCAGGCTCCGTCACCCCCTCCGGGGTGTCGGCCAGCCCCGGCTCGGACGCCACCGGCCGGTCCTCGGCCGGCCCATCGCCGCTCGGCTCCCACGGCGGGGCGGGTGACTCGGCCGTCGTGTGCTCGGCCGTTGTGTGCTGTTCGGCCGCCGGGCCCCCGGCCTCCGGGAACGCGCCGCGGTCCCGCTCAGAGCGGGCCGGGTCATGGGGGAATCGGGGGTGCGCGGGGTCACCTGCGCTCGGATCGCCCGGCGCCGGTTCCGCGGCCGCCCCGACCGCCCCGACCGCCTCCTCCGCAAGGCCCGCCTCCGCCGCAGCGGCCGCACCGGGCGCCTCGGCCGAGACACCCGCCTCCGCCGCAGCGGCCGCCGCCTGCGCGGCGTCGCGTTCCGCAGTTCCGACACCGGCTTCCGCCGTCCCGGCCCCCATCGCCGCCGCGCCGCTGCCCGAGCGGGGGCGCGGGGGCGCCTGGCCGCGGGCGGCCTCGAGTGCGCGGGCGAAGGCGCGGGCGTCGGCGTGCCGCTGGGCGGGGTCCTCCGCCAGGGCTGTCTCCAGGACCTCGACGAGCGCGGTCGGCGTCCCGGCCGGCGGAGGCTCCGGAGGAACGGCTCGGCGCCGGCGCTCGCCCGTCGCCTCGGCGCCGGCGCCCGGTCCGTCCTCCCCCTCACCGGAGGCGAGCGGCGGGCGGCCCGTCAGCAGGGTCCACAGCGCCGACGCCAGGAGGTAGACGTCCGAGCGCGGCGACTGGCGCCCTCCGGCGAACGCCTCCGGCGGCAGGTGCGCCGCCGGGCGCGCGTCCGGGGCCAGCGGCGGGAACGGCGCCCCGTCCCGCTGCCCGGCGGTCCTGCTCGCGGCGAGCTCCGCGCTGGACCCCCGGAACAGCAGCCGGTGCGGCGCGATGTCCCCGTGGACCATGCCCGCCTCGTGCAGCGGCTCCAGCTCGGCGGCGACCGCAAGTCCCACGTCGGCGGCGCGCTCCGGGGCGAGCGGCCCCTCCCGCTCGACCAGGGCCGCATAGGAGTCCGGCGGCTCCTCGCGCCAGAGGGCGTACGGCGGCTGGTCACCGCCGCCGTCCCCGCGCAGCGCGCGCACCAGGACGGCCTCGCCGGTCCGCTCGGACCTGGCGTGGTAGAGCCGCCAGCGCTCGGTCTCGCGCACCAGTCCGGTGATCCGGTAACCCGGTACCTCGGGCGCGGACTCGTCGGCCGCCATCGTCTGCCCCCTTCGCCCCTCTATCGTCCGCGCCAGAACAGCGGTCGCGGATCCAGCCACCAACTCCAGCGCCGCGCCCGCGGCTGTCCCGCGCGCAGGTCGCGTACGTACCCGCGCACCTCCTCCGCGGCCCGCCCGGCCCGCTCGTGGGAGACGCTCCCGGTCGGGCCGAAGGCGAGGTCGTTGACGCACCGGTGCAGCGAGCGCAGCCGGCGCACGCCCTCCCCCGTGGGGTCGGCGCCCGCGGCCGCCCTGATCACCCCGGTGACCGTGCTTCCGGCCAGCCCGCCCGTCCCGGCCAGCCGCAGGTTCTCGCGCAACTCGCGCCACGCGCCCAGGACCGTCTCGCCGGGCGGGCGCCCGGCGGCCAGGCGGCGGCGCGAGCGGCGCATCCGCAGCGCGAGGACGAGCAGCGCCGCCACGGCCGCGGCGTCGGCGGCCGTGCCGGGAGCGAGCCACACGCGGGCCGCGTCGTCGGGACGCTGCGCCGAGGCGTCCGGCGCCGGCGCCCAGTCCCCGCCCTCCGGTTCGGTCCCCACCGAGTGCGGACCGCGGTCCTCGGCCTCGGCCGCGGCCGGCTCCTCGGGGTCCCCGCCCTCCTCGCGGCCGCCCGGAGTGACGTCGAAGGGCACCCAGCCGACCCCGGAGAAGTAGACCTCACCCCAGGCGATGGCGTCTCCGGTGGTCACGGTGGCCGTGCCGCCGTCGCCGCGCTGTCCGGGCCCGAAGCCGACGACGACGCGGCTGGGCAGCCCCGCCGCGCGGGCGAGGACCGCGAAAGCGGAGGCGAACTGCTCGGAGGTGCCTCCCCCGCCCTGCCGGCCGGGTTCGACCAGCAGCCGCCGCAGGTCGGCGAGCCCGTGCCCGCTGGGCGCCCCCGGATCGAAGGTGTAGCCGGTGCGCAGGTAGCGCGCCAGGCGGACGGCGCGGTCGTAGGCTCCGCCGTCGGCCGAGGCCTGGGCGGCGATGCCGGCGATCTCCTCCGGCAGCTCCTCGGGCAGGTAGCGGTACGCGTCGAACGCGGCCGACCGGGGCACGCCGCGCCCGGCCAGGGTGGCGGCGCGCCACTGGGCGACGTCGCCGCTGACGGTGTACGCGAACCCCGACGCGTCGCCGCGCGCGAGGACCGCGGTGCCCGACGCGGCGTCGAACGCGGCGCCCGGCGCGTCGAGGGAGCGGGGCGCACCGACGACGGGCAGCCACGGCCCGGGCAGGCCGGTGACGGTGACGGCGGCCTCCTGGCGGGTGGCGTGCGGAGCGGCGGGCTCGGGCGCGGGCAGCACGCGGCCGGTGGTGCGGTAGCGGCTCTCGGGCAGCCAGGTGGTGCCGGTGAAGTCCGCCAGGGCCACCCAGCGCAGCACGGTGGCGCGGTTGCTCTCGACCTCCAGCAGCGGGGTGTCGGGGTTGGCCGCCCAGATCGACAGATAGCCCAGCGGGTTGGGCGCGGCCTCGGGGACCGCCTGCGGACGCACTCCCGCCCGCGGGTCGAGCGGCCGCGCCTGCCAGGGCGCGAAGGCGGCGGGCGCGGCAGCGGCGGCGAGGGCGCAAACGGCGACGCAGGCGCCGATGCGCATGGCCCAGCGGCCGCCGCCGGGCCCCGACCGCCCGGGCGGTGCCGCCTCGGCGTACAGCCCGGGCGTCGCGAGGGTTCCGGGGCCCGCGGCCGCCGCCGACAGGGCGAGCACCGTGCCCGCCGAGGCGGCGAGCAGCGCGGCCGCCCACAGCGCAGCGGGCGCGGAGGCGCTCAGCGCGGTGCCGCCGGTCAGCAGCAGCACGCCGGGAAGCAGCGCGGTCAGCGTCCGGCCCGAGGCCCAGGCGAAGGCGGCGACGGCCCCGCCCAGCCAGGTGGCCAGCGCGGGCAGCAGCAGCGTGTCCACCATCACCGGCAGGGGCGGCACGCTGCCGAGGATGCGCGCGCCCGCGTTCGGCAGGGCGCCGACCACGTCGGCGAGCGGGTCGCCCCGGGTGCCCGGTGCCGCCAGCGCCAGCGGGAGTGTGGCCGCCAGGGCCGCGGCGGCGCCGGTGAGCAGCGCGGCGAAGGGCGACAGCCGCCGGAGCAGGAGCAGGGTGAGCGCGACCGCGGCCGGGGCCCAGGGGACGAGGGCGACGGCGGCGCCGAGAGGCGACGCGTAGCCGGGAGCGGCGGCGACCGCACCTGCCGCGCAGGCCGCGGCGACGGCTCCCGCGCCCGTGCGGGTGAGCACACGCGATCCGCCACGGCCGCCGGGCCCGGCCGGATCGGCGGTGCGGCGCAGCGTCAGCGTGTCCATGGCGCCTCATTCCACGCGGACCGGAACTCCGCCGCCGACCGCGCCGCCACCGACGACACGCCGACCACGGGCTCGGGTTCGGGGCCTTCTCCCACGTGGACGGCGACGCGGCGGTGCGCCGTCTCGCCGGAGGCCGCGAAGGGGCGCAGGTCCGCCGCCGCCAGCCGCGACCCGATCAGCACGGCGGCGCCGCCGACCGGGCCCTCGCCCAGGGCGCGCACCCGTGCGGCCAGGTCGGCGCCGGGCACGGGGGCGGCCGCGGCGAGCAGGTCGAGCATGGCGGCCAGGCCGAGCCGCTCGTGGGCGGCGGCGCCGCTGGCCAGGGTGAGGGTGCAGGCCACCCGGTGGTGCAGCGCGGTGGCCACGACGCAGGCGGCGGCCTCGGCGGCGGCGTCCAGACCCGCGGTGTCCTGGGTTTCGGCGCGGTCGTCGAGCAGCACCGCCAGCCGGGTCTGGGCGGTGTCGGAGTACTGGCGCACCAGCAGCCGACCGGCGCGCGCGGTGCGGCGCCAGTGCACGTGGCGGATGTCGTCGCCCGGGGCGTAGTCGCGCAGTCCGCGGAACGTCTGGGTGCCGCTGCGCCCGTTGTCCAGGCCGCCCTCGGGCGCCGTGTCCAGCCCGGCGGGCAGCGCGCGCAGCCGCTCCCAATGGGGGTGGACGTACAGCAGGCGGCTCCCTCCGGCCCTCGTGCCGGCGGAGGCGAGGCCGAGCGGGTCGGTTGCGCGGACGCTCAGGGGCCCGAGCTCGATCACGCCCCGGCGCGCGGGTGTCAGCCGGTAGCCGGCGCGCAGGGCGCCGCCGCCGCGGGCGGGGGCGACCGGACCCAGGCCGAGCCACCGGGTGCCGGAGTCCTGGCCGATCCGCTCGGCGAGCAGCACCGGGCCGCGCATCCGGGCGGCCTCGACGATGACCGACACGTCGACGTCCTCGCCGGGGGACGTGCGTTCCACGGCCGGCGCCCGGTGCGCCCGCGCACCGGCGGGCCGGCGCCACAGGGCCGTCAGCGCCGCCCACGCGACGGCGGCCGCGGCCAGCGCGCCCAGCAGCACCAGGGCGCGGTACTGCAGCAGCGCGCCCAGGGCCGGCAGCGCCAGCCCGGCCGCGGCCACGGCCCATCCCCGCTGTGTGGGCATCAGCCGCCCACCACTGCATCGGGCTGGGGCGCGGGCACCTGCCGCAGCACCTCGGAGAGCAGGTCGGCCGGGTTCGCGCCGCCGACCTGCGCCTCGGGTGTGAGGACGAGGCGGTGCGCCCACACCGGCGCGGCCAGGCGCTCGACGTCCTCGGGGATGACGTAGGGGCGCCCGAGCGCGAGCGCGAGGTGGCGGGCCGCGTGGGCGAGGGCGGCGGTCGCGCGGGGCGACAGGCCCAGCCGCAGCCGCGGGTGGTTGCGCGTGGCGTCGGCGACCGCGCGGATGTAGGCGTAGACGGCGTCGCCCACGTGCACCCGCTCGCCCGCCGCGCGCAGCCGCTCCAGCCCGGCGGCGTCGGCGGCGGGGCGCAGGTCGTCGGGGTCGGGCAGGCCCCGGCGCCGCATGATCGCGATCTCCGCGGCCTCGTCCGGGTAGCCCAGCGACAGCCGCATGAGGAAGCGGTCGAGCTGGGCCTCGGGCAGGGGGTAGGTTCCGTCGAACTCCACGGGGTTCTGGGTGGCCACGATCAGGAACGGGTCGGGCGCGACGTAGCGGACCCCGTCGACGGTGACGAGCCGCTCCTCCATGACCTCCAGCAGCGCCGCCTGGGTCTTGGGTGCGGCGCGGTTGATCTCGTCGGCGACCACCACGTTGGCGAAGATCGGCCCGGGCTGGAAGTCGAACGCGCCGCTGGCCTGGTTGAACACGTTGACGCCGGTGAGGTCGGCCGGCAGCAGGTCGGGGGTGAACTGGACGCGCCGGTGCTCGCCGCCCACGGCGGCGGCGAGCGAGCGGGCCAGCCGTGTCTTGCCCACTCCGGGCACGTCCTCCAGCAGCAGGTGTCCCTGGCACAGCAGCGCCACGGCGGCCATGCGCACGGTGTCGGCACCGCCGAGGACCGCCGATCCGGCGGTGTTGGCCAGCGCCGTGATCGCGGCGGCGTGCTCGGAGGCCTCGGCGGAGGAGAGCGTGCCGCGGCCTGCGGTGTCGTCGGTGCTCGTGGTGGTGGTCACTGGCGCGTCCTCGGGTCGCTCGTGCGGTCTGCTCCGACCGGCTCTCAGCTGGATCGGCAGGCGGACCTGCCCTGGTCGTCGGGGGTGCTCGGGAGGCTGGTGTTGCCGTCGGAGTCGACGGCGCGCACCGCGAAGGCGCTGCAGCCGGCGGCGTCGCCGTAGACGGTGCTCTGGTAGGGCTCGCCGCCGACCGTCACGGGTTCCCCCGCGGTCACGCGCCGCTCCTGCAGTCCGGGCGCGGAGGGCTCGACGACGTACTCGGCGGCCCCCTCCACCGGGCTCCAGTAGACGTTGACGCCGCCCTGCTCGGTGGTGGCGGCCCACACGTCCTCGGGGGCGTCCAGGAACGGCAGTGCGACGGGCTCGGACGCGGCGGGCAGGCCGCGCACTCCGTCCTCGCCGCGGGCCGCGACCGAGAAGGTGTAGGTCCGGCCGGCGGCCAGCCCGGTGAGCTCGATCCCGGTCTCGGAGGTGGAGCGGACGACGACCCCGCCGTCCGCCGACTCGGCGGAGACGACGTAGTCGTCGGCGCCGGGCGCGGGCTCCCATTCGAGCTCGGCGGTGTGGGCGCCGGTGGCCTCGGCGGACACCCCGCCGGGCGCGGGCGGCGCGTCGCCGACGGCGACCTGCGGTGAGGCGGCGGCCGCGCTGTAGCCGTAGGCGTTGACCGCCTGGACCTGGAACCGGTAGGGACCGCCGTCCTCCAGCCCGGGCAGCAGCGCGCTGGTCCGGTCGCCCGAGACCGTGGTGCTGCCGTCCTCCCAGCTGACGACGTACTCGGTGACGGGAGAGGCGGAGTAGGACGGCTGCCAGGAGACGGTGACGCCGTCCTCGCCCACCGACGCCGAGACCGGGACCGGCGCGCCGGGCGGCGCGCCGGCCGCCGTCTGTCCGGTGCCGGAGTGCAGTCCGCCGAGCGGGTCCGTGCCCGCGCCGCCGGGGTCGAGCGGGGCGACCGGGGGCGCCGAGGGCTCGGGCAGTGCGGGGCCGGTTCCGGGCTCGGGCTCGGTGCCCGGGTCGACGTCGGGCGGCAGTGGGGCGGGGCCGCCGTCGTCCGGGCGCTGACCGGGCTCCTGCGGCGCCTCGGCGCCCGGTTCCTCGACCGGGGCGCCGGAGCCGCCGTCGCCCGGTGCCGGGGACTCGGCAGGGCCGCCGGGGCCGGGCGGCGCTGCGGTGTCGACCTCCGCGGAGTCGCCCGAGGGGCCGATGACCAGGGCGGTCCCGGACTCGGGGGCGTTGACGAACAGGTAGCCCTCGCGCACCTCCAAGCCGAGCGGCCCGCTGGCGCCCTCCAGGCTGATCGGGTCCGCCTCGGCGCCGTCGGCCTCGAACACGCGGACCCGGCCGCCTTCGTCCGGCAGGTACACGCGGCCCTCATAGGGCACCGCGACGGCCGAGCCCACGTCCCCGGCGTCGAGCACCTCGGCCCCGCCGCCGTCGTGCGGGCCGGGCAGGGCCAGCATGCGGCCGGCGCCGGGCAGGGTCACGGCGACGAGGTCGCCGGGGGTGCGGGGCGGCAGCACCGCGTCGGCGAGGTCGAGCGGGGCGTCGGTTTCGGCGGTCTCGCCGCCGCGCACCTCCACGATCGTGTCGTCCGAGCGGTTGGCGACCAGCGGCCCCTGGTCGCGCACGGTCATGGCGACGTCGTCGCCCGGGTCGGCGACCTCGGCGGTCTCGACGGCGCGGGCGCCGCCCTCGTCGACCCGGACTCCGGTGACCGTTCCCTGGCTGGGTGCGCCGACCCACAGCGTCCCCTGCGCGTCGAACCTTCCCCCGACCAGCGGCGCCGGAAGCTTCAGCGCCTCTCCGGTGGCGGTGAGCGTCGCCGGGTCGACCGCGCGCACCTCGCCCGCCTTCCGGTCGACGATGACGCCGCGCCCGGCGTCGAGCGCCACCGACAGGTCGCCTTCGGGGCTCAGGTCGGCGCGTCCGGAGAACGCGAGGGTGGCCAGGTCGATCGAGGTCATCCGGCCGGTGTCGAGGTCGTGCAGGATGAGGTGGTCGTCGGTCTGGGTGATGCGCACGTCGTGACCGGCGGACTCGGGCAGCTGCGTGGCCAGGTCGACGCGGCCGTCTCGGGAGTTGGTGCGGGCGATCTGGCCGTCCGGGCTGTTCCACAGCCACACATTGCCGTCGGCGAGCCGCACGGCCTGGCCGAGGGCGCCGGCGCCCAGCAGGGTGCACGCGAGCGCGACCGTCAGCGCCAGCGCGGTCCCGGCGAACGCGGACCGCCGCGCCAGGGCCCACGCCGTGATGATGCGCCT
Organism: Streptomonospora halophila; assembly: GCF_039542725.1. NCBI lineage: Bacteria > Bacillati > Actinomycetota > Actinomycetes > Streptosporangiales > Nocardiopsidaceae > Streptomonospora > Streptomonospora halophila. The sequence goes on from NZ_BAABIK010000012.1 coordinate 100,379, forward strand.
GCGCACGGTCTCACATTCCCCTCTCCGGATCGCGCCCCGCGGCGGTCGCGGCCGCGTCGTCGGTCGGCGCGGGCGGCGGGAAATTCGACCCGATAGTACGGAGGATTCGGCTTTTGCGCACCCGGACCGGGAACGGCCCGCGCCTCCCCCGGGAGCCGCCGGTCCGCCCCCTCCGCCGCGGCGACCGCCTATTCGACGGCGCTTCAGGCGGTACGGTTCCGCCCGCAGGGGCAGAGGGCGGGCGCGCCCGGCCTGCGAGCCGACGCGGGTGGCCGGTACCGGCCGTCCCGGAGGAGGCCCGCGGAGGGCGGGCGCCCCCGGGGCGCGGGCGTCGCGGGACGCTACTCGGCCGCTTCGTCGGGAACACTTATCGGTACAGGCCACAACACCGAGGACCACGGAAGGGGGATCTCCCGCGTGTCCCTGCGCATCGAGGACTACGCACTGATCGGCGACACCCAGACGGCGGCGCTGGTGGGGTCCAACGGCAGCATCGACTGGCTGTGCCTGCCCCGGTTCGACTCCGGCGCCTGCTTCGCCGCGCTGCTGGGCGACTCCGGCAACGGCTACTGGAGCATGGCGCCGGCCGGCGAGCACCGGCTGCTGGGGCGGCGCTACCGGCCTGACACCCTCGTGCTGGAGACCGAGTTCGAGTGCGCCGAGGGCACCGTGCGCGTCACCGACTGCATGCCCGTCCGCGACGAGCACCCCGACCTGGTGCGCCGGGTCGAGTGCCTGCGGGGGCGGGTGCGGATGCGCTCCGAGGCCGTGGTGCGGCCCGACTACGGCGGCATCATCCCCTGGACCCGCAAGCACGACCGCCGCCTGCACTACGTCGCCGGCCCCGACACCCTCTACCTGGACTCCGACGTCGAGTTCGATCTCGGCGACCACGCCACGCCCCGGGCCGAGTTCACCGTCGCCGAGGGCGAGCGCGCCGACTTCCGGCTGGCCTGGGTCGCCCCGCGCGCACCGGCGCCCCGGAGCGTCGACGTCGGCGAGGCGATCTCGCGCACCGCCGGCTGGTGGAGCGAGTGGGCGGCACACTGCGACTACGACGGCGAGTACCGCGGCCAGGTGGTGCGCTCCCTCATCACGCTCAAGGCGCTCACCTACTCCCTCAGCGGCGGCACCGTCGCCGCACCCACCACCTCGCTGCCGGAGAAGCCCGGCGGCGTGCGCAACTGGGACTACCGCTACTGCTGGATCCGCGACGCCACGTTCACCCTGCTGGCGCTGCTGAACTCCGGTTACGAGGTCGAAGCCGCCCATTGGCGGGAGTGGGTGCTGCGTGCGGTGGCCGGTGAGCCCTCGCAGATGCGGATCATGTACGGCATCGAGGGCGAGCGGCACCTGCCCGAGGTCGAGCTGGACTGGCTGCCGGGCTATGCCGGCTCGCGCCCGGTGCGCACCGGCAACAAGGCGTCGCGGCACTGGCAGCTCGACGTCTACGGCGAGCTGATGGACGCCCTGCACCAGGCGCGCAACCGCGGCATCCCGCCCGAGCAGTCGGTCTGGAAGCTGCAGCGGGCGCTGATGGGCTATCTGGAGGAGCACTGGCGCGACCCCGACCACGGGATCTGGGAGGTGCGCGGCGGTCCGCGGCAGTTCACCCACTCCAAGGTGATGGCCTGGACGGCCGCGGACCGCGCGGTCAAGGCGATCGAGGAGTTCGGGCTGGACGGCCCGGCCGACCGCTGGCGGCGGTTGCGCCAGGAGATCTTCGAGGACGTGTGCGAGAACGGCTTCGACCGCCGGCGCGGAGCGTTCACCCAGTACTACGGATCCGCCGCGGCGGACGCGTCGCTGCTGCTCCTGCCCACGGTGGGCTTCCTGCCGGCCGACGACGAGCGGATGCTCGGCACGGTCGAGGCGATCCGCGAGGAGCTGGAGCACGACGGGCTGCTGCAGCGCTACCGGATGGGCGGCGACGCCCCCGAGGTCGACGCGCTGCCTCCGGGAGAAGGCGCGTTCCTGCCGTGCTCGTTCTGGCTGGCGGACAACCTGATCATGCAGGGCCGGGTGGAGGAGGGCCGCAAGCTGTTCGAGAAGCTGCTGAGCCTGTGCAACGACGTCGGGCTGCTGTCGGAGGAGTTCGACGCCTCATCCGGCCTGCTCGTCGGCAACTACCCGCAGGCGCTGTCGCACATCGCACTGGTCAACACCGCCATCCACCTGCACCGCATGCCCGGCCCCGTCGAGCAGCGCGCCAGCAGCGGCAGAAGCGGCAGCTGAGCCCGCGGTCCCGCCTGTCCCGCCTGTCCCGCGTCGGGCTATGCCCTTGGGCATAGCTGCGCGGCGACGAACAACCGATGTGCTCCCGGGCGCCCGTCCGTAGCGTCGCCTGTCGCACGACGACGACCACGAAAGGCGCGGGAGTGCTGACAGTACGCCATCTGACGAAACGCTACGGCGGGACCACCGCCGTGGACGACCTCACCTTCGAGGTCCCGCCCGGACGCGTGACCGGTTTTCTCGGCCCCAACGGGGCGGGCAAGTCGACGACGATGCGGCTGCTACTGGGGCTGGACCGGCCGACCTCGGGCACCGCCCTGGTCGGCGGCCGCCCCTACGCCGAGATCCCCGAACCGACGCGCGCGGTCGGTGCGCTGCTGGACGCCTCGGCGGTCCACCCCGGTCGCAGCGCCCGCGCACACCTGCTCGCGCTCGCGCGCGGCGGTGGCGTGGCGCGCACGCGCGTGGCCGAGGTGCTGGAGGAGGTCGGCCTCGCCGACGTCGCCCGCAAGCGGATCGGCGGGTTCTCGCTGGGCATGCGCCAGCGGTTGGGCATCGCCGCCGCGCTGCTGGGCGAGCCCGCCGCCCTCGTCTTCGACGAGCCGGTCAACGGGCTGGACATGGACGGCGTGCTGTGGGTCCGCCGGCTGGTGCGCGACCTCGCGGCCGAGGGCCGCACCGTCTTCGTCTCCAGCCACCTGATGAGCGAGATGCAGCTGGTGGCCGACCACCTGGTGGTCGTCGGTGCCGGGCGGCTGCTGGTCGACGAGCCGATGGCCGACGTGATCGCCGCGTGGTCGCACACGACGACGACCGTGCGCACGCCCGACGCCTCGCTCCTGGCGGAGCGGCTGAACGAGGCGCGCAGCGCGACCCGCCGGAGGGTGGAGGTCGAGCCCGGCCGCGGCGGCGAGCTGCGGGTCCGCGGGCTCACGCCCGAGGAGGTCGGCGACGCCGCGCACGCCGCCGGAGCGCGGGTGCACACCCTCTACCGCGAGGAGGCGTCGCTGGAGCAGGCCTACCTGGAGCTCACCGAGACGGCGACCGAGTTCACCGGCGGCGCCGCGGGCACCGGGGACGCCGGTGCCCGCCCGGACGCAGCAGCAGCAGCAAAGGAGAAAGTATGACCGCCGCCGCAGCGCCCTCCGCCCGGACCGCCGCTGCGGCCCCGGCCGCGGCCCCGTCCACGGCGCGGGTGCTCGCCCGCGCCGTGGCCATGGAGTGGACCAAGCTCGCCTCGCTGCGCACGACGTGGTGGTGCGTGGGCCTGGGCTTCGCCGTAATGGCCGCGTTCGCGCTGTTCATGGGCATCTCCATGGTCGAGCGGTTCGCGGAGGACCCCGTCGCCGCAAGCGAGTTCTCCTACACGCAGCTCTCCTCCCAGGGCGTGTTCTACCTGGTGCAGTTCGTGGTGCTGACGCTTTCGGCGATCGCCGCCACCAACGAGTACGCCACCCGCGCGATCGCCGCGACCCTGCAGACGGTGCCCCGGCGCGGGCTGGTCCTGGCGGCGCGCACGGCCGTCACCGCCGGCCTGGCCTTCGCCGCGGGCTCGGCGACGACCGCGCTGGGCATCGGCGTGCTGTGGGCCGTCGTCGGCTCCTACGCCCCGCTCGACGCCGGCTACGCCGCCACCACGGTGCTCGGCGCGGGCGTGTGCATAGCCCTGCTCGCGGTGCTGTTCGTGGGCCTGGGCACCGCGATGCGCGGCACGGCGGGCACCATCGGCGCCGGGTTCCTGCTGCTCCTCGGCATCCCCCTGGTGCTGCAGCTCAGCGGAATGCAGGTGCTCAACGACGCCGCCGCCTACCTGCCCGGCACGGCCGCCGTCGAGGTCTACGCCGCCGGGGACGTCGGCTTCTACACGGCGCCGCACGACGGCCCCGTCAACCTGGCCACCGTGCTGGGCTGGGCCGTGGCCGCCCAGATCGCGGGGCGCACCGAGCTGCGCGTCCGCGACGCCTGAGGGCGCGGCGCCGCAGCGGCGCGCGGCCGCGGCCCGGGCATCCGGGCCGCGGCCGCGCGCATCGCCACCAGGCTCCGCCGGTCACTCGACGAACGCGACCGCCGGGTACTCGGCGGAGGGGCCGTCGAGCAGCGGCCGCTCCCGGCCCCGCAGGTACTCGTCGAAGAACGCGGCGAGGTAGGCGCGCTGGGCCGCGACGCTCTGCCGGGCGTCGACGGTGCCCACCGACGACGCGACGCCGTCCTCCCAGGCGGGACCGCCGGGGTCCAGGCCCGCTTCGAGCTGCGCGGTCATCCACTGGGTGTCGATGAAGCTCATGTGTTCGGCGTCGGAGATGTGCAGTTCCACGAACGGACCGGTGGAGGCCGCGCGGAACATCCGCCAGTCCGGCGCGTACGCGCTCGTGTGCGGGTCGCCGCTCGCGCCGGAGCGTCCGCCGCTGAAGATCATGAACGGCCTATCGGCGCCCCGGCGGGTCGCGTCGGCCCACTCCTCGTCGCCGACGTGGTAGGCGATGCTGCCGTCGAGGTTCACGCCCGCGTCGATCCGGTCGTCGACGAGCATCGCCTCCGCGGCGGTGAACCCGCCGGCGGAGTGCCCGAACATGCCGACCGACGACGGGTCCAGGGCCGCCCCCAGACCGCCCGGCAGCCGGCGCCCGCCCTCGGAGGGGTCGCCGCCGGCGGCGATCTCCTCGACGGCGTCCAGCACGAAGCGGGTGTCGGCGACGCGTGTGGCGATCGCCGTCCGCTTGGTGTCCGTGCCGGCATCGGGGATGGCGTCCCGGATGAGGCGGCCGCCGGGCAGCCGCACCGCCGAGGACTCGTAGGGGTGGTCCACGGCGAAGACCGCGTAGCCCCGGGAGGCCAGCTCCTCCAGCTGCGCGGTGGCCTGGTGGCGGGTCTGGTTGAACCCGTGGGAGTAGAGCAGCACGGGGAGCTCTCCGGCCTCGCGGGCCACGTCGGCGCCGGTGCGCGCGTTGGTCGTCGAACCGGCGACGTCCACCGCGTCGCGCGACACGCCCAGCTGCTCCAGCTCGCCGGAGATCACGTCGGCGACGGACGCGGGCATGTAGGGGGCCGGTTCGCCGCCGGAGTCCTCGGCCGGGTACCAGACCGAGGCCATGACGTCCCGCTGCTTCGCGCCCTCCACCCAGGGGTGGCCCCGGGTCTCGTCGACCAGGTGCAGGGAGGCGCGGCCCACCGCGTAGGGACCGGTGGGCTCGGGCGGGTGGAGGGCGATGGGGCCGGGGTCGGCGACGGCCGCGACGGCCGCGGGCACCGCGCATCCCGCGGCGATGACGGCGGCGGCCGCGGTGTAGGCGGCCGCGCGGCGGCGGCCCGGTGAGAATCCTGAAGACGGCATGCCGGAATCCTCGCCGCGCCGCGGCGGCGGCCGCATGGACCGGAGGTCGGCCGTGCTCTACCCATTTGGGCATAGGGCGGGAGCGGGCGGCCCCTCCCGGCGGGCCGCCGCGTCGGGCCGGGGGCTCATCCGGCGGCCGACGGCGGTCCGCCGCGCACCAGCCCGGCCTCGTAGGCGAGGACCGCGGCCTGCACCCGGTTGCGCACGTCCAGGCGGGTGAGGATGGAGCCGACGTGCACCTTGACGGTGCCGGGCACGATACCCAGCCGGGCGGCGATCTCCTCGTTGGACAGGCCCTCACCGACCAGGGCGAGGACGCCCCGCTCCCGCTCGGTGAGCCGGTCGATGCGCTCGCGGGCGGCGGCGCCGCGCGACATCCGCCCGGCGGTGCCGACGGCGCCCAGTTCGGCGATCAGCCGCCGGGCGATCTCCGGTGACAGGTAGGCGCCGCCCTTGGCCACGGCGTGCAGTCCGGCGACCAGGTCCCGCGGGTCGCCGGTCTTGAGCACGAACCCGCTCGCGCCGCCGCTCAGCGCCCGTGCGATATAGGCGTCCTCGGAGAAGGTGGTGAGGATGACCACCGCCGTGGCGGGGTGTCCCGCGGTGATGGCGGCGGTGGCCTCCAGGCCGCCGGTGCCGGGCATCTGCACGTCGAGCAGGGCGATGTCGGGCCGGTGCTCGCCGACCAGGGCGATCGCCTCGGCGCCGTCGGCGGCCTCGCCGACCACCTCGATGCCGGGGTCGGCCGTGAGGATGGCGCGCAGGCCGGCGCGGATCATCGTCTCGTCGTCGGCCAGTACGACGCGGATCACCGGTGAAGCCTCCTCTCCCCCGCCCGGGCCGGGCGACGCGGGCAGCTTACCGGCGCCCCGGCGCGGCGGCGCCGCACTCGGCCCGCCACGGCACACGGCCGGCCACACCGCGCGCTACCCGCGGGCTATGCGGTCCTTGGCCGCGAGGCGCCCCTCGGCGAAGCACAGCCGGTAGACCGGCGGCAGCCCGTTCTCCCATTCCACGAGGTAGAAGCGGCAGGTCGAACCGGGCGGAGCGGGCGGCGGGTCCACCAGGTCGCGGGCGGGGTAGTCGAAGCGGGGCAGCTCGCGTTCGACGGCGGCGCGGTCCTGGCCGACCCTCAGGCGCGCGTAGTCGTCCGCGGGCAGGACGGTGTGGGTACCGACGTAGGCGAGCACGGCGAACCCGGCGGCGACGGCGGTCGCGGCGAGGGCCGGCGGGACGGTCAGCGCCGCCGCCAGCCGCCGGCGGGCGCTGCGGCGCGCCCCGCTCAGCCGCCGCGCGGTCTCGGTGCCCTCGGGTCCGGTTCCGGGGGGCGGCTCGGCGCTGTCGGGGATGTCCGCGGCCACGGCGAAGCCGCGCACGCCGCCGTCGGTCGCCGTGCCCGGGCCGGCGCTGAAGCCGCCGCCCCTTCCTTCGACGAGTTCGCGCAGCCCGGCCAGCCCCGAGCCGTCGCGGACCGCGGGCCCGCGGGGGGCGGCGGCACCCGCGGATCCCGTGTCCGACACCCGCACGCGGGTCACGCCTTCCGCACGGACGAGCCGCACCGTGACGGCGGCGCCGGGGGCGTACCTGGCGGCGTTGGTCAGCGCCTCCTCGACGACGCGGTGCGCCGCCCGCCCCGCGGGGGAGGCGGGGTCGGGATCGGCGCCCTCCCGCAGCAGGCGCACGTCCAGCCCGGCGCGCACCGCTCGGTCGACCAGCGCGGCGAGGTCCCCCTCCCCCTCGGCCCCGTTGCGGGTACCCGCGTCCGCGTCCTCGCGCAGCACCCCGATGATCTCGCGCAACCGCAGGTTGGCGTCGTGCGCGGCGGAGCGCAGCCCCGCCGCCGCCTCACGGGTGCCGCCGTCCTCCGGCGCCATCTCCACGGCGGCGGCGCGCACCGCGATCAGCGCCAGGTCGTGGCCGAGGGAGTCGTGCATCTGCGTGGCGATTCGGGCGCGCTCGCGCAGCCGGGCGCGCTCGGCGTCCAGGTCGCGGGCGCGCTCCATCCGCTCGGCGATCTCCCAGCCCGCCGTGCGCAGCTCGGCGTGGCGGCGCCGGTAGCGACCCAGCAGCCAGGGCGCGAGCATGATCGCGGCGAGCGCCGCCAGACCGCCCGCCCAGTCGGTGACGCCGGTCAGCGTCTCGCGGGCGTCACCCACCCGGATCCAGTTCACCGCGTAGGCCATAAGGGTGGCCAGCGCCGCGGTGGCGAACATCGCGGCCACGGACGCGGTCCGGTCCGAGCGCCGCCCGGCCGAGAACGCCAGCACCGCGCAGGCCACCGCGTAGCTCAACGCCAGCGTCGACGTCAGGGTCAGGGCGATGGCGACGACCTGGGCGACCAGGGCCGCCAGCGCCAGCCCGAGCGCGGCGAAGGGCCGCCGGCGCCGCAGCGCGAAGGCGGCGGCCAGCACCGCCGCCACCGCCGCGACCTCGATGACCGGCGCGGCCCGCACGCCGCCGACCTCCCAGGCGACCAGCGCGACGCAGCCGCCCCACAGCGCGGAGTCCGCAGCCGCACCCCGCCACCGGTCCGCGACGGCCACCAGGCGCATCCACCGCTTCCGCATGCCGCCAGCTTAGGCCGGGGCCGGCAGCACCGGCCTCCTCCCTCGGCAGGGGGTCGGCGGCCCCACCCCTGCCGAAAGTGGGTGCCGGCCTGTGCCCTTCGCGCACTGCGGCGCCCGGCCCCCGGTTCCTAGTGTCGTGGCGTCGACGGAACGAGAACCCAACGAGCACGCGAAGCGAGGACGCCGTGATAAGCCTGCGGAACCTGACCAAACGCTACGGGGACAAGGTCGTCGTCGACCGGCTCTCCGTGGACCTCGCCCCCGGCAAGGTGACGGGGTTCCTCGGTCCGAACGGGGCCGGGAAGTCGACCACGATGCGGATGGTGCTGGGGCTGGACCGCCCCACAGCGGGCGAGGCCCTGGTCGACGGACGGCCCTACGCCGAGCTGCGCCACCCCATGCGGCGGATCGGCGCACTGCTGGACGCCAAGGCGGTCCATTCCGGCCGCACCGCCCGCAACCACCTCACCGCGATGGCGCGCAGCAACGGGCTGCCGGTGCGCCGGGTCGGCGAGGTACTGGAGACCGTGGGCCTGACCGGGGTCGCCGACCAGCGGGCCGGCAAGTTCTCGCTGGGCATGGGCCAGCGGCTGGGCATCGCCGGAGCTCTGCTGGGCGATCCGGAGATCCTGATGTTCGACGAACCGGTCAACGGACTCGACCCCGACGGCGTGCGGTGGATCCGCGGGCTGATGCGCTCGCTGGCCGCCGAGGGCCGGACGGTGTTCGTCTCCAGCCACCTGATGAGCGAGATGCAGACGACGGCCGACCAGCTCGTGGTCATCGGCAAGGGCCGCCTGATCGCCGACGCGCCGATCTCCGAGGTCATCGAGGCCAGCTCGCTGACGGCGGTGCGCGTGCGCACGCCCCGGCCCGACGAGCTGGAGCAGCAGCTGCTGGTGGCCGGGATGCGCGTGGAGCGGCACGGCGGCGACGAGCTGATCGTCACGGGCGGCACGATGGACCGCATCGGCGGCGTCGCCCACCAGGCGGGGGTGCGGCTCAACGAGCTCAGCCCGCGCGCGGCGTCGCTGGAGCAGGCGTACATGGAGCTGACCGCCTCCAGCGTCGAGTTCGGCGCCCCCTCGGGCGCGGCCCCGGCGGAGGGCACCGACGACAGGGAGCGGGTGTGACCATGGCGACCACGGCACAGGAGCGGCGCGGCGAACCGCAGCAGAGCGGCGGCGGACTGCCCGGCGCGATCGCGGCGGAGTGGACCAAGCTGTGGGGGCTGCGCTCCACCTGGCTGTGCCTGGGTGTGGCGGTGCTGCTCACAGGGGGCACCGCGCTGCTGGCCTCCCTGGCGCTGCAGGCGAACGGCACCGCCGACGGCATGACGGCCAACGCGCTGGGATACACCTCGACCCTGCTGAGCCAGTTCGCGATGGTGGCCGCCGCTTCGCTGCTCATCACCGGCGAGTACGCCACCGGGGCGGTGCGTACCACGCTGACGACCGTTCCGGCCCGCGCCCGCGTCGTGCTCGCCAAGGTCGCGGTGCTGGCGGTGACGTCCTTCGCCACCGGGTGCGTAGCCGGGGCGGCGGTCATCGCGGGCGCCGCGGCGGTGGTCGGCGACGTGATGGAATTCGAGGCGGCACACGTGCTGCACGAGATCGCGGGCACCGGCGGGTACTTCCTCGGGATCTCGCTGTTCACGCTGGGCCTGGGACTGCTGGTACGCAGCACCGCGGGCACGCTCAGCATCGCGTTCGGAGTTCTGCTGGCGATCCCGTCGATCAGCCAGATCGTCGGCAACGAAACCGTCACCGCGTTCGTGGACCACACGCCCCCCATGACCGGCGCCTCGCTGATGTCCGGGGCGACGGAGCCCTACGGCTGGGGCACCGGCGCACTGCTGCTGGCCGCGTGGGCGGCCCTGGCCCTGGCCGCCGGCTACACGGCCCTGGCCAGGCGCGACGCCTGACCCCGGCGCACGACCGGCGGCCCGCCCGGACAAAGGCGGGCCGCCGGTTTCGCGTGCCCGGGCCTCCGGCTCGGAGGACGCCGGCTCCAGGGACGCCGGTTGCAGGGCGGCCCGCACACCCGAGCCCCTCAGCGGAGGCGCGCTTAGGGCGGCGGACCGCCGGGCGGCCCCTGGGCGCCGGTCTCGACCAGGCCGGCCTCGTAGGCCAGGATCGCCGCCTGCACGCGGTTGCGCATGCCCAGCCGGTTCAAGACGGCGCTGACGTAGCTCTTGACGGTCCCCTCCACCAGGTACAGGCGCCGGGCGATCTCGGCGTTGGACAACCCGGCGCCTACCAGCGCCAGCACGTCACGCTCCCGCTCCGTCAGCTCGGCGATGCGCGCGCGGGCCTCGGCCCCGCGGCCCATCCGGCCGCCGCTGAGCTCGTCGATGACGTGGCGGGCCACCCGGGGCGCCAGGTAGGCCGCGCCGTCGGCGACCGCGCGCACGCCCGCGACCAGCTCACGCGGGTCGCCCGCCTTCAGCAGGAAGCCTGCGGCGCCGTCGGTGAGCGCGCGCGAGATGTAGGCGTCCTCGTCGAAGGTCGTCAGGATCACCACGGCGGTGGCGGGGACCTCGCGGCGGATCTCCGCGGCCGCGCTCAGGCCGTCGAGGCGGGGCATGCGGATGTCGACCAGGGCGACGTCGGGGCGGTGCGAGCGGACCAGCTCGATCGCCTCCCGTCCGTCGGCGGCCTCGGCGACGACCTCGACGCCGCCGTCGGTCTCCAGGATCGCCCGCACTCCCGCCCGGATCATCGCCTCGTCGTCGGCCAGCAGCACCCGGATCATCCGGACTCGTCCTTTCTCGCACCGCGTGTCTCGTCGCCCCCGCCCGCGGGGTCCTCACGCACCGGAACCGGAACCGGGCAGCGCGTCCTTGGACACCAGCTCGCCGCCGTCGAAGCAGAGCCGATAGGCACCGTACTCTCCGACGAAGACGTCGGCGTGGGTCCGGTAGTAGCGGCAGTCGAACCGCTCCGCCGCCTCGCTGTCGTCCCGTTCCGCCGCGGAGGCGTACTGGCGTCCGGGCAGCAGGGGCTCGACCTCGGCGACCGGGGTGCCTACACGCAGGGAACCGTAGACGGACGGCGGCAGTACGGCGCCGGTGGCGCGCAGGTACTCGCTGCCCGCCGCCGCCAGCACGCCGAGCCCGACCAGCGCCACCGCAGCGGCCGCCATCGCGGCCGTGCGCCGCCGCAGGCTGCGCCGCGCCGCGCGGCGGTGCTCGTCGTGCGGGTCGGGCTCGGGTGCGCAGACCGGTTCGGCGGCGGCCGCCCGCCCGCCCTCCGCCGCAAAGCGCGCGGCGATCGCGAAGCCGCCGGAGCGCTCCCCGGTCTCCAGCGTTCCTCCGGCCAGCCGCACGCGCTCGGCGAGCCCGATGAGCCCGCGCCCGTCCGGCGCGCCCGGTTCGCGGCGCGCGTCCCCGGGCGGCGGTTCGTTGGCGACGGTCACGGCCGTCTCCTCGGCCGAGCGCTCCAACCGGACCCGCACCGCCGCACCGGGGGCGTGCTTGGCGGCGTTGGTCAGCCCTTCCTGGACAACCCGGTAGGCGGCACGGTCGACCATGGGCGCGACGCCTTCCCACGTCCCCGTGCGGTCGAGGACGACGTCCAGGCCCGAGCGCCGCGCGCGCTCCACGACCTCGGCGATGTCCTCTCCCGCGGGAGCGGTGGGTGCCGCCTCGGCGGCCCCGGCCGACTCGCGCAGCACGCCGACGATCTCGCGCAGCCGCTCAGTGGCAGTCGTGGCGTTCTCGCGCAGCTCCCCCGCCGCGACCCGGTGCCGCTCGGCCATATCGGGGGCGAGCTCCAGCGCCCCCGCCCGCAGCGCGATGAGGCTGAGCTCGTGCCCGAGCGAGTCGTGCATGTCCTGCGCGATGCGCGAGCGCTCGCGCAGCCGGGCCTGTTCGGCGGCGATACGCTGTTCGTGCTGCAGCCGGCGGGCGCGCTCCCAGCCGGCCTCGTTGAGGTGCCTGCGCTGGCGCCGGTAACTGCCGCCCATCCACGGAAGCACGAGAGTGAACACGTAGGTGATCACCATGCCCGGCACCTCGATCAGCAACTGCGGATCGAGGGCCGCCCGGACGGCGAGCGCCGCGGCGGCCGCCGCGAAGGCCGCGCCCGCCGGCCACGTACGCGGGTCGCGGCGCCCCGCCAGGTAGCACAGCACGGCCGCGGCGAACGCGCCGTTGGGCGACAGCGCCTCCGACACCGCGAGCGCCAGAACCGCGGCGCCGACCGGATAGGGCCGGCTCACCGCCGCAGCGACGCCGAACAGCACGATCGCCGCCACCGCCTGGCCGGGGGTCTCCGAAGACACCTGGTCCACACCCTGGACGTCGGAGGCCAGGCTCAGGGCCGGCAGAAGGCACAGCACCGCCCACAGCAGCAGGTCGACGAGGACGGTGCGCCGCGTCGGCCGCCCGCTCAGCGGCCGCAGCAGCTCCCTGCCCGCGCGCGCGGCGGCCCCCGGCTGTCCCATGGCCGCGACGCTACCGCGCGGGCCGCACGCGGCGGCACTGCCGAAAGGGGTGGCCCGCCCCTGCCGGACGTGGCACCGGACGCCCACCGGCGGGCACCGTCACAGCAGCGGGCGCAGCGGCTTGAGCAGCAGCTCGCACAGCTTGGCCACCAGCGGGCGCCCGGTCCACTCCTCGAGGGTGAGCAGCCGGGCGTTGGTGGCGTCCTTGGCGTACACCCGCTCCAGGTGGGAGGCCAGATCGTCGTCGAAGACCTCCACGTTGATCTCGTAGTTGCCCGTGAGGCTGAGCCGGTCGACGTTGGCCGTGCCCACCGTCGACCAGCGGCCGTCGATGGTGGCGGTCTTGGCGTGCACCATGGCGTCCTGGTACAGGCACAGCTTCACGCCGCCGCGCAGCAGCTCGCCGTAGAACCCCCGGGAGAGCCAGTCGGCGACGACGTGGTTGGAGCGCTCCGGCACCAGGATGCGCACGTCCACCCCGCGTTGTGCGGCACTGATCAGGGCGCGCAGGATCTCGTTGTCGGGGATGAAGTAGGCCTGGGTGATGTAGACGTGCTCGCGCGCCCGGTCGATGGCCTCCAGGTACATGCCGCGGATCGGGTAGATCAGCAGCTCGGGGACGTTGCGGTGGGCGCGGATCGTGGGCGACCACTCCGGTGTGCCGGTGTCGGGGATGACGGGCTGGTCCTCGGTGCGCAGCATGTTCCAGAAGTCGCGGAACGCGTTCTCCAGCTCCCACACCGACGGCCCCGACACCCCCAGGTGGGTGTCGCGCCACTGGGTGGCGTAGACCGAGCCCACGTTGTAGCCGCCGACGAAGCCGACCTCGCCGTCGACCGTGAGGATCTTGCGGTGGTCGCGCCCGGACTTGCGCACGTCCAACAGGAGCACGCCCGGCCGCAGCAGCGGATAGACCAGCGTGTGGATACCGGGCGGGAACCGGAGGAACCTTCGCGGCACGACGAGGTTGGCGAAGGCGTCGTAGACGACGAAGACCTCGACGCCGCGCTCGGCCGCCTCGATCAGCGCGCGCTTGAACCGCCGCCCGGTAGCGTCGCCCTTGACGATGAAGGACTCGAACATGATGCGGTGGCGGGCGCCGCGGATCGCCTCCAGCATGTCGCGGTAGAGGTCCTCGCCGTAGGTGTAGACGGTGAGCTCGTTCGCGCCGACCGGCAGCGCCTTGGGGGCGGTGCGCGGGAAGTCGGCACGCAGCGGGCGCACCCGCTTGCGCCACTGGTTGACGGCGACGAGGCCCAGGACCACTGCGAGCTGGACGCCCAGGGCGCCCAGCAGCGTGCGCAGGAGCACGCGGGCGAGCGGGATGCGTTTACGGGGCATCGTGCTGTCTCCAGTCGGGAGTCTCCCCCGGCCGGTGCCGCCGGCCGCTACGCCCGCGCTCGGCGGCGGTTTCGGTCGGCAGCGTCGATCGAGGCGTTACGGCCTTTTCACAGTACCGTGCCGCTGCGCACGTCCCCGGGAGGTGCGGCGCCGCCGCCGGGTCCGCCCAGGCCGGCGGCCGCCCTCGGCGTTGCGGCGCGCTCGGAGCGCGGACCCCTCCGATGACGGCCTGAGGCGCGCTCACCCGCAGCGCTGCGCGCGGCGCAGCGGCGCCCGGCACTCGGTCGCCCACCGCGCCGCCGACGGCCGGGGCGGGGCGCGACCGCCTCAGCACCGGTCCGGGGGCGGCCGGCGGTCGCCGACCCCGTCGGCGCCGGGGCGACGGCGCCGCCGACCGGGCGCAGGGTCGGCCGGGACGGCGGCCCGGGCCCGAACGGGACCGGCGGCGGCGTGGTCGGGGCGGGTTTCGGTTCGATCCCGCTCGGGCCGGGCCGCCTGCCGGGGCGCCCGCTCCGAACCGATGGAGCTGCCCGGCCCGGCCGGGCAGGCTGCCGCGGGCGTGTACGCGAAGCGCTACGGCATCGAGGCACCGGCGTCTGCGAGCGGGCGGCGGCCGGACCCGTCACGGGCCGCGCGGTCGCCGTGCCGTGACCCCTCCCGGACCGCGAGCGCGGCTCCGCGCGGCGGCGCCCCACCGGGGCGGCCCTACTGCCGCGCCGCCGGCTCCCGGCGGGCGGCGTGCTGTGGAACGCCCGTGCGCCCCGCCCGCCCCGCCGCTAGGCTGGGTGGTATGCACAAGCGACATTGATCCTCACCCGCATCCGAGGCGCGGCTCGCCCGCGCACTGTACGCGTACACCTTCCTGGAGGACCTGGTCCTCCTGTACCCGGTCTACGCGCTGCTGTTCGCCGACTCCGGGCTGGGCCCCGCGCAGATCTCCTCGCTGTTCGCGCTGTGGTCGGCGACCGGCCTCCTGCTGGAGATCCCCTCCGGCGTACTGGCCGACCTCTGCTCCCGCCGCGCGCTGATCGCCCTCGCACCCCTGCTCAGCGGAGCGGGCTTCGCGCTGTGGACGTTCGCGCCCTCCTATGCCGCCTTCGCCGCCGGCTTCGTGCTCTGGGGCACGGGGTCGGCCATGCGCTCCGGCGCCCTTGAGGCGCTGGTCTACACCGAGCTCACGCACCTCGCCCGCACCGCCGCGCCCGACGCGGCCGGGCCGGGACGCGCGGCCGCCGCCGCGTGGGTGACCGCGGCCTACACCCGGCTGATCGGGCGCTCCCGCGCAGCCGGCACCACCGCGATCATGGTCGCCTCACTGGCCGCGGTCCCGGTCCTGGCCTGGGGCGGCTACACCGCGGCGGGCGCGGCGAGCATCCTGGCGACGCTGCTGTGCGCGGCCGCGGGCCGGGCGCTGCCCGCGGGCGGCGAACGCGGACGCCGCGCGGCGCGGCGCCGCGGGAACACCGGCGGGGGCCGCCGCCCCTCACGGCCGCTGCGCTCGGCGGTCGCCTCGGCCGCCGGGGTGGCCGGGCGCGCGTCGGCCGAGATCCGCGCCTCCGGCCCGGCCCGCCGCGCGCTGGTGCTGCTCGCGGTACTGGTCGGCCTGTCCGGGGCGCTGGACGAGTACGTGCCGCTGCTGGCGCGCTCGACCGGTCTGAGCACGCCCGCCGTCCCCTTGGCGCTGCTCGTCGTCTCGGCGGGCGCGGTGGTGGGCGGCTGGCTGGCCGGCCGCCACACCCGCCACACCGCTCCGGCGCTGGTCGTCGCCGCCTGCTGCATGGCCGCGGGCGCCGGAGCGGGCCACCCCGCAGGGCTCCTGCTGCTCGCCGTCGCCTTCGGTGTGAGCGAGTGGGCCGGCGCGGCCGCCGAGGCGCGGCTCCAGGACAGCGTCGGCGAGGAGGCGCGGGCCACGGTCGCCTCCTTCGCCGGGTTCGGCGCCGAGTCGGTGACGGTGCTCGCCTTCGGCGCCTACGCTCTGGGATCGGTGTGGCTCGCCCCCGCCGCCCTGTTCGCTCTGGCCGCGCTGCCCTACCTCGCCGCGGCCGGGGCGCTGCGCCGGCGGTGACCGCATCCGGTCGGCGCGGCGCGCCGCGGAATCGTCCGGGCACCTCCGACGCTGTCCGTGTGGGGCCGGCCGACCGCCGACCCTGCAGCACGCGACGAAGGAGGGCGCCAATGCCGAACGGAAACGACGCGGGCGGCGATGCCGCCTACACCGAGGGGATCGAGCGGGCGCTCGTCGTCATGGCCCACCCCGACGACGTCGACTTCGGCTGCGCCGGCACGGTGGCGCTGTGGACCGACGCCGGGGTCGAGGTGACCTACCTGATGGTGACCGACGGCGAGGCGGGCGGCGACGACCGCACGGTCGACGCCGACGCCATGGCGGCGCTGCGCCGCGACGAGCAGCGCAAGGCCGCGGCGGCCGTGGGTGTGCACGACGTCCGGTTCCTGGGCTACGCCGACGGCCGCGTGCTGCCCACCCTGGAGCTGCGCCGCGACATCGCCCGGGTCATCCGCCTAGTCCGCCCGCAGCGCGTGGTCATCCCCAGCCCCGAACGGGACTGGAAGCGCATCGCGCCCAGCCATCCCGACCACCTGGCCACCGGCGAGGCCGGGATCAACGCGGTCTACCCCGACGCCCGCAACCCGCACGCCCACCCGGAGCTGCTCGCTGAGGAGGGCCTGGAGCCGTGGAAGGTGCCCGAGGTCTGGCTGGCGCACGGCCCGTCGCCCGACCGCTTCACCGACGTCACCGGCGTCTTCGACCGCAAGCTGGCCGCGCTGTCCTGCCACGCCAGCCAGATCGGCGACATCGGTGAGCTGGCCGGGTTCCTGCGGCCGTGGCTCGCCGAGAACGCGGCGGCGGGCGGTCTGGGCGAGGGGCGGCTGGCCGAGACCTTCCAACACGTCGACACGCGTTAGCGAACACGCGGCACACGCGATAGTTGTTGGGGTGTCCGTTGGTTAGCAGGGGCACGGGGCGCCCCGCCCCGGCCGACCCGACCACTCCAGGAGGTTCGACGTGCCACAGCCGCCTTCCCCCTACGATTTCCTCCCCGCCGTCCCGGCGTTCACCGTGTCCAGCGACGACGTCGCCGACGGCAAGACCCTGCCCACGCCGCAGGTCAGCGGCATCATGGGCGCGGGCGGCGGGGACGTCTCGCCGCACCTGTCGTGGACCGGCCACCCCGAGGGCGCCCGCAGCTTCGCGGTCACCTGCTTCGACCCCGACGCACCCACCGCCAGCGGCTTCTGGCACTGGGTGGTCTGCGACATCCCCGGGAACGTCACCGAACTGCCCTCCGGAGCCGGCGACGAGAACGGCTCGGGCCTCCCCTCGGGCGCACTCACCCTGCGCAACGACGCCGGCGCCCGGCGCTACATCGGCGCGGCCCCGCCCGGGGGCCACGGCCCGCACCGCTACATGTTCGCGGTGCACGCGGTCGACGTGGAGTCGCTCGGCCTCGACGAGTCCGCCACCCCGGCGTTCCTCGGCTTCAACCTCTTCTTCCACGCGATCGGGCGCGCCCTCGTCGCACCGGTCTACGAGCTGAAGTGACCTTCGAGCCCCGCGCTTAGCGGCGGCTACGGCCGCGGCCCCGCCGGGGGCGCTTCACGAAGGGCCCCCGGCCCGGCGTCGGGGCGGTATTCACGTTCCTCGCATAGTCTCCGTGCGGACACGGGGATCTCCGACACGGATGGGGTGCTTGCCGGCATGGAAACCGGGGTCTCGGACATCGAGGCGGTCGTCTTCGACTTCGGCGACGTCATCTCCCAGTCTCCGCCGCCGGAGGACCGGGCGCGGATGGAGCGGCTCGCCGGGGTCCCGGCCGACGACCTGTGGTCGGCCTATTGGAGCGAGCGCCGCGCCTACGACCGGGGGGTGAGCGCCCGGGAGTACTGGGGCGCCGTCGCCCGGCGCGTGGGCGCCGACTGGGACACCGCCACGCTGCACGGGATGTGGGCGCTGGACGTGGGCTCCTGGCTGCACGTACGCGGGGACACCGCCCGCGTCCTGGAGCTGCTGGCGCGGCGCGGCGTGCGCTCGGCGCTGCTGTCCAACGCGCCGGTCGGCATCGCCGCCGCGCTGCGGCAGTCGCCGGTGATGTCGGGGTTCGAGGCGCTGTTCTTCAGTTGCGACCTGGGCCTGTGCAAGCCCGAGGCCGCGATCTACGAGCACGTGCTGGAGGCGCTGGGCACCGCGCCCGAGCGCACCGCCTTCGTCGACGACCGCGAGGAGAACGTGCTCGCGGCCAAGCGCCTGGGGATCTCCGCCCACCACTACGCGGGCGGCGGCGACCTGGTGTCGTTCCTGGTCGGCCACGGCCTGCTCGACTCCTCCGACAGCGGGGCGCCGACACCGCGGTAGCGGCCCGCGGCCGACACGCCGATCGGCGCCGCGCTCCCGCGGCGGCACGGCTGGCGCGGCGCCCGGCACGCCCGGCACGCCCGGTGCCCGCCCACTACGCCGGGCGGCCCCGTTCGGTTGTCCCGGGAACCGGAACCGGCCACCTGCGGTTTCAAAGGGCGTTCGCGGTCTAGGCTCGAGGGGACGGCGCGTATCCGCTCGTCACCGCCACCGCCCGATCGGAGACGCTCCACCTCACCTTGCCCGCCTTGGGGACGCCGCCCCGCGGGGGGCGGTGCCCGGCCTCGCCGCGTACCGCACCCAGCAGCCCCGAACCGACGCACCACAAGAGCCGGCCCCAACGGAAAGGTCCATCGGTGTCCGCTGCAGAAGAGCCCCGCCAGCCCACCGTCGTCGTCACCACCGCAGGCGCTCCCCAGACCCCCGGAACCATCCAGCACCTCCAGCGGCAGGGCTACCGCGTGGTGGCCACCGACATCGACCCCGCCGCCCCCGGCCTGTACCTGGCCGACCGGTGCTACCTGGTCCCGCCGGGCTCAAGCGAGGCCTACCTGCCCGAGATCCGCGGCATCTGCCTCAAGGAGGGGGCCTGCGCCGTCGTCCCGCTGGTCGACGAGGAGCTGGTGGCGGTCTCGCGCCTCACCGACGACGGCATCGCGGTGCTGCTGCCGCGTCCCGGGTTCGTGGCCACCTGCCTGGACAAGTACACCCTGATGCACCGCCTCGGCGACGCGGGCCTGCCGGTGCCGCGCACCCGGCGGGCCGCGGAGTGGACCGGCCCGCCCGGGCGGCCGATCATCGTCAAGCCGCGCTCCGGGCGCGGCAGCCGCGGCGTCGTGCGCCTGGACTCGGCCGAGGATCTGGGCGCGCTGCTGGCCGAGAGCGACCGCCCCGCGGACGAGCTGATCGCCCAGGAGGCCGTCGGCGGCACCGAGTACACGGTCTCGGTGGTGGTCTGGCGCGACGGTTCGGTGCAGGCCGTGGTGCCCAAGGAGGTCGTCCTCAAGGTGGGCGTCACCAAGTACGCCGTCACCCGCCGGCACGCGCGCATCGCCGAGGTGTGCCGTGCGGTGCAGCAAGAGCTGCGCGCCGACGGGCCCTTCAACGTGCAGCTGGCCCTGGACTCCGGCGGCGAGCCGCGGATCTTCGAGATCAACCCGCGCTTCTCCTCCACGGCGCCGCTCACGCTGGCCGCCGGCGTCGACGAGGTCGGCGGGCTGCTGGGCCAGGCCACGGGGGGCGGCCCCCGCCTGAGCGACGACTGGCGCGAGGGAGTGGTCATGGTCCGGCGCTGGTCCGACGACTTCGTCGACGAGGCGCGCTTCGCCGGCGCCGGCCTCACCCCTGCGCCCTCCGCCGCGGCCGAGCCGGCCGTGGGCGCGGTCGGCACGTGAGCGCCGGCGCCGAGACGGGGCGGGCCGCAGGCGCCGCCGCGGGGGCGGCCGCGCTGCTGGCGCCCGCCGAGCGGGCGGTCCGCGAGGTGGGGGCGCTGCTGCGCGCCTGGCGCAGCGATCCCCGGGTTACCTCGGGGGTGTGGGAGGGCGACCAGTTCAAGGCGCGCGCCGACGCCATGGCCCACGACGAGCTGAGCGCCCGGCTGCGCCGCGCCGCGCCGGACGTGCCCGTGCTCAGCGAGGAGGACCCCGCCGGGCTCTCGGGGCGGCGCCCCGAGCGCTACTGGCTGATCGACCCCGTCGACGGCACCGCCAGCTACGTGCACGGGTTCGGCGGCTACGTCACCCAGGCGGCGCTGGTCGAGGGCCGCCGGCCCGTGGCCGCGGCCGTCTTCGCGCCCGAGTCCGGCCGCTGCTACACGGCGGTGCGCGGCCGCGGCGCGGCGGTGGACGGTGAGCGCCTGCGGGTGTCGGCACCGGACACGGGAGCGGGGGTGCTCACCGACAACACCCCCGAACCGCGCGGCATCGCCCGCGCCGCCTACCAGCGCTTCGGCTGCTCCGGCTACCTGGAGTCCGGCAGCATCGCGCTGAAGCTGTGCCGCATCGCCGACGGCGGCGCCCACCTGTTCGTCAAGGACGTCGCGGTGCGCGACTGGGACGTCGCGGCACCGGCGCTGGTGCTGGAGGAGGCCGGCGGCGCGGTCCTGCGGCTGGACGGCGGCCGCTTCGACTACACCGGCTCCTTCGAGGGCACCGGTGTGATCGGCGCGGTGGACGGCGCCACCTGCGCCGGCGTCGCGGCCTGGCACCGCGGGCGAGGCGGGGGCGCGGGGTAGGGGGCCTCCTCCACCGGGCCCGGCGGCTGGTACCGAGGTATCACCCGCCGGGGGGAAAACCCGGCCTCAGGAGGGATCCCCGGGGCCCGTGTCCGCGTCTAAAGTGGGCGAAAGGGAATCGGAGAGACCGGGAGGAGGCGTGAAAGGTGAGTGCCGATCTCACGCCGCACGATGAGCTCCGCGCTTCGGACGCCGACCGCGACGCCGTCGCGCGCCGGCTGTCCACCGCGCTGTCGGAGGGCCGCCTGGACATGGCCGAGTACCAGACTCGGCTCGACTCGGCGATGGGCGCCGTCACCAGGGGCGACCTCGTCCCGCTGACCGTCGACCTCCCCGACCCCGATACCCCCGGCAAAGGCCCGGTCGACCTCGCCCGCACCGGCGCGGAGAACGCCCCGCCCTCCTGGCGGGAGCGCACCGGCAGGTGGCAGACCTGGACGGGCGGGGCCGTGCTGATGATCGCCATCTGGCTGGTCACCAGCGTCGCCTCGGGCGATCTGCAGTACTTCTGGCCGGCGATGCCGCTCGCCATCTGGGCCGTGGTTCTCTTCTCCGGCGGCGGCTGCCGCCGCTGACCCGAAGGCCCCGCACTCCGCCGCTCGCACCTCCCGCTGCACCCGCCCCTCAGCTCCGCCGCTTTTCTCCCGCGCGTGCGCGGCGTATCGTGAAATTCCCATCATCGTGCGGCAGGGGGTGGGCGTTGGACGAGGAACGCGTCCCGGTGAGCCGGATGCGCGCTTCGGATGCCGACCGCGATGCCTGCGCCGAACGCCTCGCGACGGCGCTCTCCGAAGGCCGTCTCGACCTCGACGAATACGAGCGCCGACTGGACGAGGCGATGGGCGCCGTGGTCGTCGGTCAGCTGCGGGCGCTCACAGCGGACCTCCCGGAGCCTCCGCCCCCGGCCGAGCGCGACGACTCCGAACCCGTGCCCGTCGGCTCATCCCGCTCTTCCCTGGTATCTCCGTGGAAAGACTGGGTAGACGAGTGGCGATGGTGGCTCGGGGGTGCGGTCATCATGAGCGGCATCTGGGGGGTCACCAGCATCATGGGCGGCGACCTGCTGCCGTACTGGCCGCTGGTCCCGCTGGGTATCTGGGCGGCGATCCTGGTCGCCGCCGCCATCTGGCCCGATGAGAACTCCGGGTCGCGCAGATGAGCGTCACCACTCCGGCTGGAGGGATCGACGAGCATGGACGATCAGTACTTGCCCCCGGACCAGATGCGGGCCGCGGACTCCGACCGCGACGCCTGCGCCGAGCGCCTGGCCGTCGCCCTGCGTGAGGGCCGGCTCGACCTCGACGAGTACCAGGAGCGCCTGAACACGGCGATCCGCGCGAAGACCATGGGCGAGCTGTGGCCGCTGACCCGCGACCTTCCGGAGCCTCCGGCGGTTCCCGAGCCGGCCGAGCCCGCAGTCCGCAACGGGCGCAGCACCGAATGGCACGACCGGCTGGAGCCCTGGCGCGGGCTGGCCGCCATATCGGTGATCCTCATCGGGATCTGGGGGGTCACGAGCGTCATCGCCGCCGAGCCGCTGCTGTTCTGGCCGATGATCCCCATCGGGTTCATGTTCCTGTTCACCCTGGCGGGCGCGATCGCCGGAACCGCGGGCGACCGACACCGCGACGGCTGCTAGGCCGCCGCCCCGGCCGACCGCGGTCGACCGCGGTCGGTCGCGGCGGCGGGCTTCGTCGGACCGAGCGCCCCGCACGCGTGCGGCGGGGCGTCCCTGCGACGGACGCGAACGGCCGCGGGCCGCTCAGCCCGCGGCGTGCAGCCAGCGGACCGGGGCACCGTCGCCCGCGTAGCGGAACGGTTCGAGCTCCTCGTCCCAGACCCGCCCGGTGAGCCGGTCCAGCTCGTTCGTGAGGTCGATGCCCTCCTGGGCCTGGGCGCGCTCGACGGCGTTGCGCAGCCGCGACTCGGAGACCATCACCTCGCCGGCGGCGCTGGTGACGGCGGTGAAGATACCCAGGGCCGGCGTGTAGCTGTAGCGCACGCCGTCGCAGCCGGGGGTGGCCTCCTCGGTGACCTCGTAGCGCAGCTTCTGCCAACCGTTGAGCGCCGAGGCGATGGCACCCGAGGTGCCCGGAGTCCCCTGCCAGTTGAGTTCGGCGCGATGAGCACCGGGAGCCGCCGGCTGGGCGCTCCAGTCGAGTTTCACAGGCACGCCAACCACACCCGCGACCGCCCACTCGACGTGTGGGCACAGCGCCGCAGGCGCGGAGTGGACGTACAAGACGCCACGTGCGGACACCGAACCTCCTGATACGAACGAGTGCGCTTCCCCGACGCCCTCGTACCCGAAGAGGAGCTGTCCGTCCTGGATTTTCCTGAGCCCATTGTGCCCCATCGGCACCATCGGCACCAGGTCCACCACGGGCGGATCCGGTGTTTCCCCCGCTTCCCCTCAGGCGAGCGGCTACTGTTGCCGTGCGCGCGAGGCGGGAGCAGTGAGTCTACTGGGGGTGCGGGTGGCTGACCAGTCCTACGCCGAGGTCTCGACGGGCGAGCTGGTGAAGCGCGCCCTGTGCGACGACGACACGGCGTGGGAGGCGCTGATGAACCGGTTCGCCGCACGCGTCCACGCCGTCGTGCGCAGCCACGGCCTGTCTCCGCACGACGCCCAGGACGCCGAGCAGACCGTGTGGTCCAACCTGGCCGAGCACCTGTCCCGGATCCGCACACCGGAGAGCGTCGGTCCCTGGCTGGCCACCGCCACCCGGCGCGAGTGCGGCCGACTCCTCAGGCTCGCCCGGCGCGCGCCGCCCGCCGATCCCGAGCGGCTGCACGCGGTGGACCACCGCAGCCCGGAGGCGGCGGCCGTCGCGGCCGAGCGCGACCGGCTGGTGCGCCGCGCCATCGCCGCGCTGGGAGAGCCCGACCGGACGGTGGCGGTGCTGGAACTGCACGCCCCACGGTCACCGGCCGCCGAGATCGCCGAGTTCGCGGGCCTGAGCCCCGCGGAGGTGCCCGCGGTGCGCCGCCGGGTCCGCCGCCGGCTCCAGCGGTCGCTCGCGGAACAGGGCTACGGGCACGACCGCGGGGCCGGCCGCGAACGGGCGCGCGACGGCAAGGCCGGCCGGGCGGCTCCAGCGGAGCCGGCGGCCCCCGACAGCTCCGCGCCCCGCCGGTCGGGCACCGGCAGGCAGTAGGCACAGGGCCGGCACGGCCTCAGGGCAGGCAGGAGGTACCCCGCATGACCGGCAGCGACGCGCCCGACAGCCCGCTTCCCGCTCAGCACCGCGAGGGCGATGGCGGCGAGCCCGATCTCGACCGCCTCGTCGCCGAGTTGGAGGCCGAGCACGGGCCCGCGGGCCGGGTCGGCGCGCAGGTGCGGGCGGCGGCCGGGGCGGCCTACGCGGCGCGCCGCGACGACGCGGTGATGACGGAGATCACCGACGACTCCGCGGACACGCCGCCCACCGCGGTCCGCGACGCCGCCCTCGCCGAGGCGCCCCGCTACCTGCGCTTCGACGCCCCCGGCGCCGCGCTGGGACTGGAGGTCACGTCCATCGACGACCACCGCACCCTCGTCGGAAGCGTCGACCCGCCGGGCGCGACCACGGCTGAGGTCCGCACCGCTCGGGGCAGCGCGCTCTTCCCGGTCGACGAGCACGGCGCCTTCGTGGCCGCCGAGGTCCCCGCGGGCCCGGTCAGCCTCGTGCTGCACCGCCCCGGCGCAGCCCCGGTAACCACACCCTGGCTGACCGTCTGAGCCGTCCGCGGCGCACGGACCCGCACGCGGAGCACCCGCCCCATCGCCCGGGCGCCGTCCCCGCGACCCGGCTCCGACCTCCGCCCGCACCGTTGGGGCACCGCCGAGAGCGGCAGGCGAGCGGGACCGCCGTGGCCTGCGAGCCGGGCATGGCGCACACCGTGTCCCTCAGCGGGTCCGCCCCGGCGAGGGCGCCGCCGCGAACCCTCCGCCACCCGCAGCCGCGCCGAGGGGGCGGGGCGAGCGCTCCCGCCTGCCATCGCCGGGCACCGCCACCCGGCTCCCCGCACCCGTCCGCGCTTACCGCGCTTACCGCGCTGGCCGCGCTCAACGCCGAACCGCCGCGCGACACGGCCCCTTCGGAAGCCGCCCGAAGCGGGCCCCGGGTCCACGGCGGTCGGGCGCGCAGCGCGCAAGGAGCGAAAAAGCCTGCCGCCGAGAACACGCCACACCCGTCGATGAGCCCCCGCCCAAACCCAAGGCGGGGCGGGGCGGCGGTGCGGTCACCGGGCCGGGGGGTTGCGGCGGGCCGCCGGGCGTGGTTCCGGGCGCGGTCCTGCGGGGTGGAATGTCCCGGTTGGCGGCGACACGGCCGGGCGGCCTATGGGGCGAATCCGACAGGTCCGCTCTTCGACCTACACGCGCGCGTAACCGGCTTAGTACTGTCTGTGGCGCCCCGCACCGGAAACGGCGGGCGGCGGCCGCGTGTCCTCCTCATCCGCTTCTTCGCACTCCCCCGCACCCACGGCGAAAGGCACTCCCCCATGGCCTCTGGGCGGCTCGACGGCGCCTCGCACCCGGTGACACTCGTGGCCCGGGACCCCGACCTCGCCCGACGCCGGGCCGAGGAGGTGCTCGACGGCGACTGCGATCCCACGACGCGCTCGGTCGCCCTGCGGATGCTGGGTGTGGCCCGCCGCGAGCTCGGCGAGCCGGCCGCCGCCGAGCGCCTGCTGCGCCAGTCGGCCGCCGTCGCCGCGCGGGCGGGCGACGCCGAGAGCGCGGCCCACGCCCGCGCGTCCCGCCTCGGCCTGCTGGCGCTGCGCGGCAGCGGCGGCGTGGCGGCCGAGGCGCTCGCGCGGCTGAGCGCCGACACCTCCTCGGCGCGCGCCACGGTGCTCACCCACCACGGCCTCGCCGCCGCTCAGCGCGGGCGCTTCGGCGCCGCACGCGCCCGGTTCGACGCCGCCCTGGCCGCACTGGACGGCGACGCCGAGGGGCACCTGCTCCCCGGTGTTCTCAGCAACCGCGGCCTCGCGCTGATGTACGCCGGACGGCTCGACGAGGCCGCCGCCGATCTGGAGAGGGCGCTCGCCGGCGCCGCCGAGGACGGGCAGGCGTGCCTGCGGGGCGTGGCGCTGCAGAACCTCGGCTGCCTGTCGGTGCGCACGGGCGACCTCGCGCGCGCGGTCTCGTGCTTCGGTGCGGCCGAGCGGCTGGTTCCGCCGGGTCGGCGCCCTTCGGTGCGCATGGACCACGCCGACGCGCTGCTCGCCGCGGGGATGCACCGCGAGGCCGCGCGTGCGCTGGGCGGCCTGGGCGAGCTGGGCGCCGCCGCCGGGCTGTTCCGCGGCGGCCGCGCGACCGCCGAGGCCGCCACCTCGGGGCTGCTGCGGGCCAAGGTGCTGCTGGCCGACGGCGATACCGGAGCGGCCCGCGACATCGCCCGCAGGCTGCGGCGCGCCTTCCCGGCCGACTCGCTCTGGGTCGAGCTGGCCGGCCTGGTGGAATGGGCGGCACGCCACAGCGCGGCGCCCGCCCGGCGGCCGGCCGCGCGGCCGTTCTCCCGTTCCTCGGCGGGTCGCGCGGTCCGCCGTGGCGAACGCGGCGGGTTCGGCGGTGCGGGTCCCGCGGCGCGTTCCGGCGACGGCACGCCGCACCCCGGACGGCCGACCGGCGGGACCTCCGTGCCGCTCCCGCGCGCCGACCGCGAGGACGACGGCCCGGTCGGCGGCCCGCCGCCTGCGTGGGCCGCCAGCGGCTGCGCGGACACCGCCGAGACCGCGACGGCGCTGGCCCACTGCGTGCAAAGCGCCCCGCTGGGGCCGGTGTCGTCGATGCTGCCCTCGGCGCGCGAGGCGGCGGCGCTGAGGACGCTCGCGGCGGGCGACCACCGTGCGGCGCGCGGGCGGCTTGCCGGCCGCACCGCCGGTCTCCGGCCCGTCCGGCACCTGGAGCTGCTGGTGCATGCGCGCACCCACCGGCGCGAGGTGGCCGCGGCGGGGGCGCGGGTGGCCATCCGCGAGGGCGACGCCGCCGCCGCGCTGGAGTGGGTCGAGTTCGCATCCGCTCCGGCCGCACCCGCGGGGCCGTGCCGCGACGCCGCGTGGGTGCGGCTGCTGGACCGCTACCGGGAAGCGCACGTCCGCGCCCGCCTCGGCGAGGCGTGGGCCCGGCGCGAGCTGTCCGTGCTCGCCGACGCCCTGTCCGGCGCCCAATGGCACGCCGCCTGCATGGCCGCCGACGACGCCGACGACGCCGGAGCCGCCGACATTGGCCTTCCGTCGGCGGACGCGCTGGCGGAGCCGCTGGGGAACCGCGCGTTCGTCCGCTACGTTCGCGTGCACGGCGCCGACGCCGCGATCACCGTGGTCGACGGCCGCACACGCCTGCATCCGCTGCCGGGTGCGGGGGCCGTCGAGGACGCGGCCGCGAAGCTCGCCTACGCCGCCCGCGCGCGGGTGCTGGCCGAAGGGCGGCGCGGACGCGCGGTGCGCGGCGGCGGAGGCGCGGCCTCCGACCTGGTCGAGCGCCTGCTGCTCGCGCCGGTCGCCGAGGCCGTCGGCGACCGTCCGCTGGTCGTCGTGCCGTCCCCGGCCGCGCAGGCGCTGCCCTGGGGCCTGCTGCCGAGCCTGCGGGGACGGGAGGTCAGCGTGGCGCCGTCCGGCCGCGCGTGGCTGGCCCGCTGCGGCGAGGACGCGGGCGAGCGCGGCGGCGGCCGGCTCGCAGCGGCCCCCCGCGCGCTGCTGGCCGCGGGCGGGGCGCCTGCGGGCGCGGCGGACGAGGTGCGCGCGCTCGCCCCGGTGTATCCGCCGGCCGAGGCGCTGCACGGCCCGGCGGTCCGCGTGGCACCCGTGCTGCGCGGTATGGAGGGGGCCGACGTCGCCCACCTGGCCGCCCACGGCTCGGTGTCGGCGCAGGCCCCGATGCTCTCGGCGATGCTGCTGGAGGACGGCCCGCTGTTCGCCTACGACGTCGAGCGCCTGTCCCGGGCGCCGCGGGTCACTGTCCTGTCGTCGTGCTGGGTCGGCGGGTCGGCCCCGGCGTCCTCCGGTGCGCCTCTGGGCATGGCCGCTGCCCTGCTCGCGATGGGCGGCCGGGTGGTGGTCGCCGGTGTCCTGCCGGTCAGCGACCACGGGATCGGACCGGCGATGCTGGCCTTCCACGCGGCGCTGCGCGCGGGCGTCCCCCCGGCGCGCGCCGTGGCCGACCACCTCGCCGGGGCCGGGTTCGTCTGCTACGGCGCGGGATGACGCCACCCGGCGCTGCCGGGCCCGCCCGGTCCTGCCCGGTCCCGCCCCGCGAACCGCGGTCCGGGAATGGTCTAGCGTGCGGGTATGGACGATGCCGCACCGCCCCCCGCCGACCCGTTCTCCGGATCCGGCAACGAGCCGCGCGTGTTCACCCTCGCCGAGGCGCGCGAGCTGATGCCCGAGGTCCGGCGCAAGGCCGGTGAGCTGGTCACCCTGCGCGCCGACCTCGCCGAGCTCGCCTCCGACCTGCGCGGCGGCGAGTCGGCGCTGGGCGGGCGTGCCGAGATGAAGGCCGCCGAAGCGCGGCTGATGGAGCTGCAGAGCTGGTTCGTCGACAACGGCATCGAGGTCAAGGGCATCGCCCCGCTGCTGATCGACTTCCCCGCCATGCTCGACGGAGTCTCGGTTCGGCTGTGCTGGCTGGAGGGCGAGGCCGAGCTCGGCTGGTACCACCGCACCGACCTCGGCTTCGTCGCCCGCCGGCCGCTGCCCGACCGGGCCTCCCCCTTCTGAGCTGCGGCCCGCTGAGGACCGCGCGGACCGGCGGCGCGCGAACGCACCCCAGGTCAGCGGGCGATTAGACCCCCCGCTGCGGGGATAGTGGGCGGCCATGAGCGAGAACCGCCCGGAGGAGAACGAGCACCCGGCCGACCCGGTCAACGAGACCGCCGCCGACTGGGAGGAGGCCGGGCTGCCGGCCCAGGAGGACACCACCGAGGACCAGCCGCTGCCGGGCCGGGTGCCCACGGCGATCGACGAGTCCGGCTCGACCGGCACGGAGAAGGAGTCGGGCGTCCCGTTCGAGGAATCGGGTGAGCCGCTCGACGAGGCGCTCGCCCGCGAGCAGCCCGACGTGCCCGGTGCCCTCGGAAGCACCGCCCGCACGGCCGACGAGTTCCCGCCCCCGGGTCCCGAGCAGGAGACGGGCGGCGTGCGCGTCGTCGAGTCCGACGAGGGCGTCCGCGAGGACAGCGAGGACACCATGGTCGCGCGCGACGCCGGAGCCGACCGCCGCGCCTACAGCGCCGAGGAGAGCGCGGTGCACGAGGAGGACGAGTCCGAGGAGCCCCGCGGGCTGCCGTAGCGGTCCCCGGCCCCGTGCGGCCGCCTGCCCGTACGGGCCCCGCCGGGCGGCCGCGGGTCCCCGGCGCGCGCACCGGGGACCGCGCCGAGTCGGTACACGCCTGCGCTACCAGCCGCGGGCGCGCCATTCGGGGAGGCTGGGGCGCTCCGCGCCGAGGACGGTGTCCTTGCCGTGGCCCGGGTAGACCCACGTGTCGTCGCCGAGGACGCCGAAGACGCGCTCCTCGACGTCGTCGATGAGGGACCCGAACTCGGGGGCGCCCGCGGTCTTGCCGACCCCGCCGGGGAACAGGCTGTCGCCGGTGAACAGGTGCGTCCGGCCGCCGGGCTCGTCGTAGCGCAGCGCGATCGAGCCGGGGGTGTGCCCGCGCAGGTGGACGACCTGGAGTTCGGACTCCCCCACGGGGACGCGCGAGCCGTGCTCGACGGGCTCGTCCACCGAGATCGGGAGCTCGTCGGCGTCGTCGGGGTGGGCGACGGTGCGCGCGCCCGTGGTGCCGACCACCTCGGCCAGCGCGCCCCAGTGGTCGGGATGGCGGTGGGTGGTGATGGCGCGGGCCAGGCCGCCCTCGCCGATGAGCATCTCCAGGATGCGGTCGGCCTCGGCGGCCGCGTCGATCAGCACCGCCTCGCCGGTGCGGCGGCACCGGAGCAGGTAGGCGTTGTTGTCCATGGGCCCCACCGCCAGCTTGCTGATGGTGAGCTCCTGCAGTTCACGTACGTCGGCGGGTCCGCCGACCCGCGTATCTCCTGAGTAAGTCACGTCGTCCATTACAGCACCCAACTCGGCGATCTCTTCTCCAGGAACGCTGCGCGGCCCTCGGCCGCGTCCTCGCTCGCGAAGTACTCGGCCGACAGCTCCCCCATGCGGGCGAACGCGGCCGCGCGCTCGTCCGGTCCCACCGGGCCGGCGCTGCCCAGCAGGCTCTTGGTCCGGCTCAGCGCGCCGGGCGCCGCACTGCGCAAGCCGTCCAGCACCGCCTCGACCGCCTGGTCGAGGCCCTCGCGGGGCACCGCCGAGGTCACCAGACCGGCTTCGGCCGCCGCGGCGGCGCCGAACGCCTCGCCCGTGAGGAAGTAGCGGGCGAGCTGGCGGTCGTGCATGCGGGCGGCGACGGGAACCGAGATGATCGCCGGAACGACGCCGATGCGCACCTCCGTGAACGCGAAGGTGGCGTCCTCGGGGGCGATGGCGATGTCGGCCGCCGCGACCAACCCGATCCCGCCGGCGCGGGCGGGGCCGTTGAGCTTGGCGACCACCGGCTTGGGTGCATCCATGATCGCCGAGAACAGCTCGGGCATGCCGGGCGCGGAGACGGCCGGCGGGTTTCCGGCGCGTTCGGCGGCGACCTCCTTGAGGTCGGCGCCGGCGCAGAAGGCCGGCCCCTCGCCGGTGAGCAGCACCGCGCGCACGGTGTCGTCGGCCATCGCGGCCGCCAGCTCGGACGCCAGGGCGGCCCGCAGCCGCGCGGAGAGCGCGTTGCGGTTGGCGGGGGAGTCCAGGGTGATCACCGCGACGCCCCGCTCCGCGGACCGGCGCACCGGCGGCCGTTCGCCTGCGGCGCCCCCTCCGCTTCCCGGACCGTTGGACGCCTGCGCCGCGGATCCTGTCGCTGCCTCGTTCTGCTCCGCCATGTTCCGGCGGCCCCTTCCGTGTTTTGCTGACCCGTGCCTGCCGGCGGGTTCGCCGGTGCCTGCGCAGCCGCGGCCGTGCGGGACGGCGCCCCGCCCCCGGTCGGCGCCCGGCGGAGGGTCCCGAGGGGAGTGCGGCCCGCTGTGCGGCCGCCGCCTCAGTCCTCGCGCTCCCGCGGCGCCTCGCCGTGCCGGCGGAGCTCCCGCAGCGCGCGCAGGGCGCCGTCGGCGTGGGCCTGCATGCGCAGCTCGCTGCGCACGACGTGCAGGATGCGCCCGTCGGTGTCGATCACGAACGTGCTGCGGCGGATCGGCGACAGCGCGGCGAGCGGTCCCCCGCGGCGGACGCCGTAAGCGCGGGCGACCGCGCCGTCGGGGTCGGACAGCAGCGGATACCCGAAGCCGTGCTCGTCGGCGAAGGCGCGCTGGGTGCCGACGTCGTCGGCGCTGATCCCCACGCGCTGGGCGCCCAGTTCGGCGAACTCGGCGGCGAGGTCGCGGAAGTGGCAGCTCTCGGCCGTGCACCCGCGCGTCATGGCCGCGGGGTAGAAGAACAGCACCACCGGGCCGCCCTCGGCCAGCATCCCGTGCAGCGTGCGGGCCGTGCCGTCCTGGTCGTGCAGCTCGAAGTCGGGAGCGGGGGCTCCGATGTCCACAGTGTCCACGACCGCCACCCTAGATGGCGCCGCCGACTCCGCAGAAGAGGGACCCCGCCCCGGTCGCCCGGCGCCGCCCCGCACCGGCTACGGCGCGGCGGTGACCCGCAGCAGAGGCACGTGCAGCTCCGCGGCGGTCAGGGAGCCGTGGTGGCCGACCAGCCGGCTGATCGTGCGCTCGGACTCCGGCGCGATGAGGGCGGTGTTGCCGCGGGCAAGCGCGAGGACGTCGCCGATGCGCGGCCGCACCGCTTCCTCGACGTCGCCGAACAGGCCCTCCGCAAGCGCCTCGTCGCGGGTGAGGACCCGGGCCCGCGTGCCGAGCAGTTCGCGCCAGGCCGCGGCGACGTCGGCGGCCGCGCCGTCGCGGGTGTAGATCTGGCGCAGGCGCGGCTCGCCGGCGCGCAGGCGCACCCCCGCGTTGAAGGCGGGCCCCGACTCGATGTCGATGCGGGTGCCGGGCGCGGTGTCGACCATGCCGTGGTCGGCGGTGATGTAGAGCGCGGTGTCGGGCGGCAGCGAGTCGGCGATCTGCTCGGCGAGGCGGTCGACGTAGCCCAGGTGCAGCCGCCAGTACGGGGAGTCGACGCCGCAGAGGTGGCCGTAGGAGTCGAGGTCGGAGTGGTAGACGAAGGCCAGCACGCGGTCGTCGCCCTCCAGCGCCTCGCCGGCGCGCACGGCCAGCTCGGTGATGCTGTCGGCGCCGACGTAGCGGGAGCCGCGCGCCGAGGCGCGGCTCAGCCCGCTGCCCCGGTAGGCCTCGTCGGCGATGTAGGCGGTGCGCACGCCGGCGCGTTCGGCGCGTTCGTAGGCGGTGGTGTGCGGCTGCCAGTCCTCGGGGACGACCTCGGGGTCGCCCCACCGCAGCTGGTTGAGCACGCGCTCGGTACCGGGCACGGCGACCTGGTAGCCGACGATGCCGTGGTGGCCGGGCACCAGACCGGTGCCCATGGTGGCCAGGCTGGTGGCAGTGGTGGTGGGGCATCCGGCGGCGAGGGGGGTGCCGGACTCCAGCAGGGTCGCCAGGAACGGCGCGTGCACGCGGTACTCGCGCAGCAGTTCCCAGCCCATCCCGTCCACCAGCAGGACGCAGGCCCGCCGAACCGGAGGGAGGCCCAGCAGGTCGGCCTCTCCCGCGACTCCGAGGGACGCCAGGACCGACGTGGTCAGCGAGGCCAGCGATGCCTCGTAGCGGGGTGTGCTGAGGTCATCGGTGCGTACGGGCACGGGCGGTCCCTTCACTGGTGTCGCCTGGCGGCTGGTTCCCCGTGGTGTGCTGCTCGGTCGGCACGGCGGCGGGTGTCGCGGTCCGGGCCGCCCGGCCGCCGCTCCCCGCACCGCTCCGCCTGCTCTGCCGCGGCCCCGAATCCGGCCGTCCCCGAGTTCCCGGCGCGCACGGGCCCGCCCGCGCGCGGGTGCTCAGGTGCCGGTGGCCTCGCACAGCGCGTCGGTGAAGTGGATCAGGTTGGTCACCGAGTCGGCGCCGTCCGCGGTCTGGCTGACCCGCACCGTCAGCGGCTCCGCGGTGATGGCACCGGTGTAGCCGTGGTCGAGCTCGCAGGACTCGTCGTTGCACGAGGCGGGTTCGAGGTCGACGTTGGCGATGGCGCCGGGACTGACGCCGAGGCCGATGCTGAGCACGGCCTCGCTGGGCATGGTGCCCGGCACGTAGTTGGCGGGGTCGGAGACCACCCGGGTGAGCGCAACGGACTGGATGTTGCCGAGCCGGATCGCGTCGGTGGTGGTGGACGCGTGCGGGCGGCCCCCCGCTTCGGCGGGCGGATGCTCGTCGGTGTGGCAGACGATCAGCCGGGTCGGGGTCAGGATCAGAACGGTGATGTGCCGCCGCATCTCCAGAGCGGGGTCGAAGGTGGCCTCGTGGTGGACGACGAAGGCCTCGGCCCCTTCGTCGCCGAGGGCTGTGGCGACGGCGTCGATTACCAGGGCCGGGTAGTAGCCGCTGCGCTCGACCTCCGAGCGCCAGTCGGTGGACACGGCACGCGTTTTCCTCATGGTTCCATCCTGCCTTCTTCTGGAGACGGATCGCACCCGCCCGCCCCCGCGGATCGCCGCGCGCCCGGTCGCCCCCCGCACCGTCGGCCCGCCCGCGGAAGTGGAAAGCACGGCGATTGCGGGTAGTCCCCGTGGCATGTACGCAACCGTGCCTCCAGTGCCGGACCCTCCGGAGCCGGGCGGCCCGCCGCTGCCGGAGCCGGGGCCGCTGCCGCCCGACCCCGTTCCGGATCCCCCGGACCCGGAGCCGGGCCCCGGGCCGGGACCGCTGCCGCCGGAGCCCGAACCCCAGCCCGAACCGGCCTGATCGGCCGGACCACCGGCCGGCCCGGCATCACGCGCGGGCCGGATCCCTAGAAGGTGATGTTGCGCAGCCGCCTGGGCCCGGAGTCCATCCGCCGGTCGGGCGGCTCCCGCAACCACACGCGTGCGCCCAGTACGTGGGCGCCCGCGGAGTTGACGATCACCGGGTCCAGCTCGATGTGGGCGACCTCGGGGAAGGCGTCGACCAGCCGTGAGACCCGCACCAGCGTCTCCTGCAGCGCTTCGACGTCGGGCTGCTCGGCCAGGCTGGTCGCTCCGGCGGGCAGGCCGAACAGCAGCGGCGCCGCGCGCACCGCGTGCACCAGGTCCGCGGCGTCGGTGTCGGTGAGCGGGGCGAGCCGGAACGCGCGGTCGTCGAGCAGCTCCGCCGTGACGTCGGCCAGGCCGAAGCCCACGACCGAGCCGAACGAGGGGTTCTCGCCCGCGCGGACGACCGTGGGCACACCCGGCACGACCATGGGCTGCACCACCAGGTCGGCGTCGGCGCCGAGCCGGTCGTCCAGGGCGGTGAACGCGCCGCTGACGTCGGTGGCCGAGCGCAGGTCGGCCCGGATGCCGGTGCCGCCGGCGCGCAGCCGCAGGTCGGGGGCGTTGGCCTTGACCACGACCGGGTAGCCCAGCTCCTCGGCCGCCCGCACGGCCTCCTGCTCGGTGGAGACCGGCACATAGGGCACGGCGTCGATGCCGTAGCACGACAGCAGCTCGTAGGCGGTCTCGCGGTCGGCGGCGGACTCCTCGTTCTGCACGGGCTCGCTGGTGAACCAGATCGTCCGGTCCTCGGCCCGCTGCTCCTCGTCGCGCTTGCCCAGCGCCCGGTCGACGATGGAACGGGCGCGCGCGCCGTCGATGTCGGCCAGTTCGGGGTGGCGGCCGCTCTCGCGGTTGCGCCACAGCGAGTAGCGGGTGGCGTAGGCCAGCGCCCGCACGGCGTCCTCGGGCGCGGGGTAGGAGGGCACGGAGCCCGCCGCGGTCTCGCCGCCTTCGCCGATCTGGCGCAGCTCGGCGGGCAGCCCCTGGTAGCCGAGGTAGGTGGTGACGATGGGCTTGTCCGCCGCGGCGGCCTTGGCCCGCATGACCTCGGCGACGTCGTCGGAGATGGGGGTCAGGGCGGGGATGAACACCACGACCAGCGCGTCGACGGAGTCGTCGGCGAGCACCGCGGTCAGGGCCTCGTCGAAGTCCTCGGCGGTGGCGTTGGGGCCCAGGGCCACCGGCTCGCGCGGGCGCAGTCCCTGGCGCACGGAGGCGTCCTTGACCAGCAGTCCGAGGGAGTCGGAGTTGCCGACGATGCCCACCCGGGGCCCGGACGGGAGGGGCTGGTAGGCGAAGAGCTGGGCGACGTCGAACATCTGGGTGATGTCCTCCACGCGCACGACACCCGCCTGCTCGAACAGCGAGGTCACCGCGTAGTCGGGCAGCGAGAGCGCGCCCGCGGCGTGCCCGCTGGGCACCCCCTGGGACGACCCGCCGCTGCGCACGGCCACCACGGGCTTCTGCTTGGCCAGCCGGCGCGCCAGCCGGGTGAACTTGCGCGGGTTGCCCAGCGACTCCAGGTACTGCAGCACCACCTTGGTGGCGGGGTCCTCCTGCCAGTACTGCACGAGGTCGTTGCCGGAGACATCGGCGCGGTTGCCGGCCGAGACGAACGTCGACAGCCCCATACCGCGTCCGGCGACGCTCTGCAGGATGGCCCGGCCCAGCGCGCCGGACTGGGAGAAGAACCCGATGGGCCCGCGCGGCGGCACGTAGGGCGCGAGGGTGGCGTTCAGCGAGATCCCGGGGTCGGTGTTGGCGATGCCCAGGCAGTTGGGGCCGATCACCCGCATCCCGGCGGCGCGTGCGGTGCGCACGAGCTCGTCCTGGCGCTCGCGCCCCTCGGGACCGGCCTCACCGAACCCGGAGCTGACGACCACCAGCCCGTGGACGCCCTTCTGCGCGCACTCCTCGACCACGTCGACGACCATGTCGGCGCGCACCGCCACCACCGCGAGGTCGACCGTGTCGGGGACGTCGAGGATGCCGGTGTAGGCCCGCACGCCCGCCACCGCCTTGGCGGTGGGGTGCACCGGGTAGACCGGGCCCTTGAAGTCTCCGTCGAGCAGGTTGCGCAGCACCGACTGGCCGATGGTGTGCGCGGTGCGGCTGGCGCCGATCACCGCGACCGAGGCGGGGAAGAGCAGGCGGGCGATCGAGCGCGACTCCGCTCGCTGCTCGCGGGCGCGCATGACCTCTTCGGCGTCGTGTGTGGGCTCCAGGTCCAGGGTGAGGCGGATGACGCCTTCGTCGAAGGACTGCTGGGCGGTGTATCCGGCCTCGCGGAAGACGTTGATCATCCGCCGGTTCTCCGGCAGCACGTCGGCGATGAACCGGCTCACGCCGCGCTCCGTGGCGGCCGCGGCGATGTGCTCCAGCAGCACGGAGGCCAGTCCGCGCCCCTGGTGGCCGTCCTCGACCACGAAGGCGACCTCGGCCTCGTCCTCGGCCACCTTGTCGTAGCGCACGACCGCCACCATGACGTCGGAGATGGTGGCGATGAGCGCCACCCGGCTCTCGTAGTCGACGTTGGTGAAGCGGTCCACGTCGCGCGCGGAGAGCTTGGGGTAGGGCGCGAAGAAGCGGTAGTAGATGGTCTCCGGCGACAGGCGGCTGTGGAAGGCGCGCAGCAGGTCGCCGTCATCAGCGGTGATGGGACGCAGGTGCGCGGTGCCGCCGTCGGTGAGGACCACGTCGGCTTCCCAGTGGTTCGGGTATGACTGCACGGTTTTGAGCCTATTCGAGTCGCCGGAGCGCGTGGCGGACCTCACGCCGCCCGTTCCGCTCCGGATTCGCGATCCGGTCACCATCGAGTTTTCGGGCAGCGGGTCCGATATCACGCAGCTCTGCCACTTCGTTACCCGACGTCTCCCCCTAACCTGTTAACGTCTGTCTGCACACAGGCTCTTCGGGCATGGTCGCGCATAGTCCCCCATTCGGGACCGCAAGGTGGTGGGCAAGGCAATGGCACGAGTGGTCGTGATCGGCGATCTCATGACCGACAGCGTCGCGCGGGCTTTCTACCCGCTCGCACGCGGAAGCGACACCCCCTCCTCAGTGCAGACCTACGGTGGCGGGTCCGGCGCCAACGTGGCGGCCTGGCTTGCGATGGAGGGCGTCGACACCACCTTCGTGGGGCGGCGCGGATCCGACATCACCGGACGCACCCGCGAGATGGAGCTGATGGGCTACGGGATCGACTCCCGGCTCGTCATGGACCCCGAGCGGCCCACCGGCACCTGCGTGGTCATGATCACCCACAAGGGCGACCGCACCATGCTCAGCGACCCGGGCGCCAACGCCCGCCTGCAGCCCGAGGACCTGCCCCGCGACGTGTTCGGCCCCGACGGCCACCTGCACATGTCCGCCTTCACGCTGATCAACCCCGACTCGCGCCGCGCCGCCCGCATGGCGCTGCGGATGGCGCGCGAGTCCGGGATGTCGATCTCGGTGGACGGCGGCTCGCACGCCCCGCTGGAGCGCGCCGGCGCGGAGAACTTCCTCGACTGGACCAACGGCGCGCGGCTGCTGTTCGCCAACCCCCAGCAGGCCAAGGTGCTGACCGGCCGCGAGGAGCCCGAGGCGGCCGCCAAGGTGCTCACCGCCTGGTACCCCAACGTCGCGATCAAGCTGGGCGACGAGGGCGCGCTGTGGGCCTCCAAGACCCGCGACGACCTGGAGACCGTGCCGGCCGAACCGGTGGAGCCCTCCCCGGGCTCGATCGGCGCCGGCGACGCGTTCATCGCCGGGTTCCTGCCGTCCTGGCTGGCCGGCAAGCACCCCAAGGACTCGCTCACCCGCGCCCAGGCCCTCGCCGCCCGCGCACTCCACCAGCCGGGCGCTCGCCCCGACCTGGGCGACTAGCCTGCGCCGACCGGGTGCGGCCCGGCCTTCACCGGCGGGACCGCGACCCGCGCGGCGCGTGCGGAGGCCGGGGACGGCGCGCGGACTGCGCCCGAGCCGCCGACCGCGGCGCCGGCCCGCGGGCCGGCGCCGCGGCTGTCAGCTCTTCGCGGCCAGGACCAGGGGGAGGACCTCCTCGGCGCCTGCGTCCGTGAGCAGACCGGCGGCGACCGCCAGGGTCCAGCCCGTGTCCGTGTGGTCGTCGACCAGCAGCACCGGGCCGCCCAGTCCGCCGACCGCCGCCGCCACCGCCGGCGGCACGGCCAGGGCCCGGTACACCTGCGCCAGCCGCTGCGCGCTGTTGTGGCGGCGCGCTCCGGTGCCCGCCTCGGGCTCGGCGTAGGCGAGGGAGCCGACGGGCTCCAGCCGGCCGACCCCGCACAGCCGCTCGGCGAGGTCGGCGATCAGCCGCGGGCGGGTGAGCGACGGCAGCGCCACCACGCCGACGGGCCGGCGCTCCCACGGCCAGGCGGCGAGCACGTCGACGACGCCCGTGAACACGTGGTCGCCCACCGGCTCGTCGGGGGTCTCGGGGTTCAGCAGCCGCCGCAGCTCGGTGCCCCAGCCGATGTCGGTGAGCCGCGCCAGCGCGCGCCCCTCGGCGGGTCGCCGCTCGGCGCGGATCTTGCCGGACAGGTCGACCCCGAGCGCGGCCATTCCGGTGGGCCACTGCTTGCGCGGCGCCACCGCCACGCCGGGGCGGTCGAGGTGGCGCGCGGCGGCCTCGCGGTCCTCGGCGGCGACCGACGCGGCGAACGGGGAGCCCGCGCAGTTGTCGCACCGGCCGCACGGCTCGGCGCCGGGGTCGTCGAGCTGCCGGCGCAGGAACTCCATGCGGCAGGTGTCGGTGCCGATGTAGTCGAGCATCGCCTGCTGCTCGCGGCGGCGCGCCGCCGCGACCGCGGCGTAGCGCTCGGAGTCGTACTCCCACGGCCGGCCCGTGGCGGTCCAGCCGCCGCGCACCCGATGCACCGCGCCGTCGACGTCGAGGACCTTGAGCATCTGCTCCAGTCGGCTGCGCCCCAGGTCGACCCGGGTCTCCAGGCGCGGCAGCGACATCGGCTCGCCCGCCTCGGCCAGGACGTCCAGGGCCTGGCGCACGGTCTCCTCGGCGGGAAACGCCATCGAGGCGAAGTAGGACCAGATCTCGCGGTCCTCGCGGCCGGGCAGCAGCACCGCCTCGGCGCGCTCCAGGCCGCGGCCGGCGCGGCCGACCTGCTGGTAGTAGGAGATCGGCGACTGCGGCGCGCCCAGGTGCACCACGAAGCCGAGGTCGGGCTTGTCGAAGCCCATGCCCAGCGCGCTGGTGGCCACCAGCGCCTTGGTGCGGTTGGCCAGCAGGTCGTCCTCGGCGCGGCGGCGCTCCTCGGGGTCGGTCTGGCCGGTGTAGGCCCGCACGTCGTAGCCGCGTTCGGCCAGGAAGGCGGCGGTGTCCTCGGCAGCGGCGACGGTGAGGGCGTAGACGATGCCCGAACCCGGAAGCTCGTCCAGGTGGCGGGCCAGCCAGCTCCACCGGGCGGGGGTGTCGGGCAGGTCGACCGCCGACAGGCGCAGGCTCGGCCGGTCCAGCCCGCCGCGCAGCACCAGGGTGGCGGCGCCGTCGCCGGTCTCCAGCTGCTCGGCGACGTCGCGGGTGACGCGGCCGTTGGCGGTGGCGGTGGTGGCCAGCACGGGCGTCTGCGGCGGCAGCCCGCTCAGCAGGGTGCGGATGCGCCGGTAGTCGGGCCGGAAGTCGTGGCCCCAGTCGGAGATGCAGTGGGCCTCGTCGACGACGAGCAGGCCCGCCCCCGCCGCCAGGCGGGGCAGCGCGCGGTCGCGGAAGTCGGGGTTGTTCAGCCGCTCGGGGCTGACTAGCAGCACGTCGACCGCGCCCGCGGTGATCTCGGCGTAGATCGCCTCCCAGTCGTCCAGGTTGGCGCTGTTGATGGTCCGGGCGCGGATGCCGGCGCGCTCGGCCGCGGCGATCTGGTTGCGCATCAGCGCCAGCAGCGGGGAGACGATGACCGTGGGGCCCGCGCCGGCGGCGCGCAGCAGCGCGGTGGCGACGAAGTACACCGCCGACTTGCCCCAGCCGGTGCGCTGCACGACCAGGGCGCGGTGGCGCTCGGCCACCAGGGCGCGTATGGCGCTCCACTGGTCCTCGCGCAGCCGCGCGGACTCGCCGGCGAGTGCACGCAGGCGCTCCTCTGCGGCATCGCGCAGCGCGGCGTCGGCGGCGGGGTCGGCGACCGCCGCGGCGGGGTCGGCGGGAAGCGCGGACGCGGGTTCCGCCCCGAAGGGCGCAGGGGTCACCATGGCACCCTTGCTACCAGAGCCCGATGTCCGAACGCGGCGGCCGTGCACAGGCGCCCGGTCCGGGACCGCCCACGCGGCCGGTCACGTGCCGCCGCCGTCGCCCCTTTCACGCGACCGCTCGACCGCGTCGGCCAGCTCGTCGGTGACGAGGTGCCCGGTGCTGATCTCGCCGCGGCTGTAGGCCACGCGGCCCAGCGTCTGCGCCAGCACCGGGACCGTGAGGAACTGGAACAGCGCCGCCAGCCCCAGCCAGGCGGCCCCCCGGACGTCGTCCAGCTGGAACGCCGCGCCCGCCAGGATCAGCACGAGGGCGACGGTGTCGGGCTTGGTGGCGGCGTGCACCCGCCCCAGCAGCGTGGGGAAGCGCACCAGGCCCAGGGTCCCGACGAACGCGAAGGCCGCACCCAGCGGCAGCAGCACCGCGGTGGCGATGTCAGCCCCGGTCATGGGCCCTCCTCTCGGCGAAGCGGGCCGCGGTCAGGGAGCCGACGAAGCCCAGCAGCGCGAAGGTGATCACCACGCCGATGTAGGCGGTGTCGCCGCGCAGCGCCACCTCGACCGCGATGAAGCTGACCAGCAGCACCGATGTGGTGTTCAGGCACACGATCCGGTCCATCACCGAAGGCCCCCGCACCAGCCGGTACATGGTCAGCAGCACCCCCGCCCCCAGCAGCGCGAAGGTCGCCGTGTAGGCGTAGTCCAGGATGTTCATGCCTCCCCCTCGGCGGAGTCGGCGGCTTCGGCCTCCAGCATGAGCCGCTCCTCCCGCTCGAACTCCTCGATGTCGGACGAGGTGCCGAACGCGCGCACGAACAGCTCCTCGGTCCGGCGGACCTGCCGGCGCAGGTTGCGCACCGACCGCTCCGAGTGGATCGGGGTGCCGTGCACGTACAGCACGCCCTCCTCGCGGTTGAGCTCGATCACCAGGCTGCCCGTGATCAGCGACAACCCGGCGGCGGTCAGCGCCAGAAGCAGGTCGGAGTCGGTGCGCATCGGCACCTCGACGATCGCGCCGCGCATGCGCCTCGGCCGCCACAGCACGTGGACGGCGACGCGCACGCTCGACGTCAGCAGCTCGACGGCGATGTGCCAGACCAGCAGCAGCGTATGCAGGGGCCGGAAGGTCAGCCGAACGGGCAGGTGCGGCAGCCGCGCCGCCGCGTAGCACCCCGACGCCACACACGCGCCCGCCACCACCGTTCCCAGACTCGCGTCGCCCCACAGGATCACCCACATGACGGTCAGCCACACGACGGTGGCCATCCGCCCCGCCAGCCGCTGGGGAAGGCTGAGCGCCGCCGCGCCCGCCGGCGTCCGTCCGCTCACCGCGCCCCCTCCCCCAGCACCGCCTCGATGTAGGCGGCTCCGTTCATCAGGTCGTGGGCGGCGACGAATGCCAGCTCCGACAGCGGGCCGGCCGCGGCGGCCACGAGCAGCCCGAAGGCCACCATCACGCCGGTCGCCGCCGCCATGATCCGCAGTCCGCCCACGTGGGCGCCGCTCTTGAGGCGCACACGGGCCTCGATCATGTCGGGCATCGGAGTGCCCCAGAAGCCGCGCACCCAGACGCGGAAGATCGCCACGATCGTCAGCAGGCTGGTGACGACCCCCGCGGCTATCGCGGTGTAGACGAGCCAGCCCCCGGCGCCGACCCCGGCCTGGAACAGGGCGACCTTGGCCATGAAGCCGGACATCGGCGGCAGCCCGGCCAGGCTCATGGCGGGCAGGAAGAAGAACACCGACAGCATCGGCGAGACCGTGGTCACCCCGCGCATCGACCGCAGCGAGCTGTGCCCGGCGAACTGCCGGATCAGGCCGTTGACCAGGAACAGGTTGGCCTGGACCACGATGTGGTGCACCAGGTAGATGACCACGCCCGCCATTCCGGCCACCGAGTTCAGGCCGAGCCCGAAGATCATGAACCCGATGTGGCTGACCAGCGCGAAGGACAGCAGCCGGTTGATGTCGTCCTGCACCAGCGCGCCGAGAATGCCCACGACCATGGTCGCGATCGCGATGCACAGCAGCACCGCGGCGATGTCGTCGCGGCCGAAGAGGAGGGTCTGGCTGCGGATGATCGCATAGACCGCGACCTTGGTCAGCAGGGCGGCGAAGATCGCCGAAATGCGGGTGATGGCCACCGGGTAGCTGTCCGGCAGCCAGAAGTGCATCGGCACAAGCGCGGCCTTGATGCCGAACACCACCAGGAACAGCAGTGCCAGGACCATGCGCAGCTCGGCGGGGGCGCCGCCCAGCTTCACGGCGGCGTCGGCGAGGTTGACCGTGCCCGTCAGCCCGTAGACCAGGGCGATACCGGTCAGGAACAGGATCGAGGAGGTCAGGCTGACCACGGTGTAGATCATGCTGGCGCGCACCCGCGCCCGGGTGGGTGCCTGGGTGATCAGCGCGTAGCTGGCCGTCAGCATGATCTCGAAGCCGACGAAGAGGTTGAACAGGTCGCCCGCCAGGAAGCTCAGGCACACCCCGGCGGTCAGCACCAGGTAGATGGGGTGGAACACCTGCGGCATGGCGCGGCTCAACCCGGCGATGTCCTGGCCGATGGCGTAGAACTGCACCACCAGCAGCACCACCGCCGACACCGCCAGGAGCAGGGCCGCGAGCGGATCGGCGACGAGGGTGATGCCCAGCGGCGCCTTCCAGCCGCCGGCCTGGCTGGTCAGGACCGCGCCGTCGGCGGTGGCGCGCAGCAGCAGCGCCGTGGCCGCGGCGACCGAGGCCAGCGCGGCCACGGCCACCCCCTGCTGGAGGCGCGGGGCGCGCCGCAGCAGCAGGGAGGCGGCGGCGCCCAGCAGCGGGACCACCACGGGCACGGCCAGCAGCACGTTCACGAGGAGTCCTCCGGTTCCGAGAGCCGCCCGATGCGGCGGTCCTCGAGGTCGGCGGGCACCTCGTCGTTGTCGTCGCCCAGCCACACCCGGTAGGCCAGCGCCAGCAGGAAGGTGGTCACCCCGAAAGTGATCACGATGGCGGTCAGCGCCATGGCCTGGGGCATCGGGTCGGAGATGGGCCCCTCTTTGCCGGTCAGCAGCGGGGGCAGGGTGATCGCGCGGTCCGTGAGCATCAGCGAGAGGTTGGCCGCGTGGCCGAGGACGACGATGCCGAAGACCACGCGCATCAGGGAGCGCTGGAGCAGCAGGTAGAAGCCGCTGGAGTAGAGGACGGCGACGGCCGCGATGAGGATGAAACCGGGTGCGCTCATCGGTGGCCTCCCTCCGGACCCGCGCCTTCGCGGCTGCGGGCCTCCTCTTCTTCGGCCTCCATGCGCGCGCCCAGCGTAGCGACGACGGAGAGGACCAGACCGACGACGATGAGGAACACCCCCGATTCGAATAGCAGGTAGCTGGCGAACTTGACCTTGCCGAAGACCGGCAGGTGTGCGGTGAAGCTGTGGACCTCCAGGACCGGGTGCCCCAGCAGCAGCGGCGCGGCGGCGGTGCCGCAGGCCAGCAGCAGCCCGAGGGCGAGCAGGCTGTTGGGGAGCATCGGCATGCCCGCCCGCAGTTCGTGGCGACCGCCCGCGATGTAGCGCAGCACGTAGGCCATGCTGGCCACCAGCCCGCCGGCGAATCCGCCGCCCGGCCGGTCGTGCCCGGAGACCAGCAGGAACACGGCGAAGGTGAGGATAGCGGGGGTCAGCAGCCGCGCGGAGACCTCCAGCATCACCGAGCGCGGGCCGAACGCGGGCCGAACTCCGGTGCTCAGCCAGCGCTCCCGGGGCGCCTCCCAGTCCTCGGGCGGTGCGCCGCTGCGGTCCGAGCGCCCCCACTCGCCGTCGGCGCGCCCGGGGCTGGGTTCGGGGCGGACCGGTTCATGCTCGGTCATCGTCGCTCCCCTCGTCGTCGGCCGCGGTGCCGGCGTCCGCGGACTCGTCGGCGCCCGCGGCCCTGCCGGCCTCCCCTTCGCGGGCGGGACCGCGCTCGGCGGTCTCGGCCCCGGCGCCTTCGGCGCCCGCGGTGCGGCGCCGCAGCGCGAGCGCGCCCGTGTCGGCGGGCCCGGGTCCGGCCGCGCCCTCCGCGCCCTCCGGGCTCTCGCCCTCGTTCTCGGCCGCGGGTTCGTCGACGATCCGGTCGCGCCGGTTCAACAGCACCAGCGACGCCACCGCGACCGCCGCCGTGGCCAGCACCACGATCTCGCCGAGGGTGTCCAGCGCACGGAAGTCGGCGAGGATCACGTTGACCAGGTTCGTGCCGCCGGCCTTCTTCGCCAGGTCGGCGTATTCGGTGGAGACCGGGTCGGCCGTGCGCGCGGCGGTCATCAGCCACAGCGATATCGCGATGAAGGTGCCCGCCGCCGAGCACAGCAGCACGGTCAGCCGCTTGCCCCAGCCCCCCGGCCGCACGCTGAAGGTGGCGGGCAGCCGCCGCAGCACGAATACGAGAATGATCGTGGTGAGTGTCTCGACCAGCACGAGGGTCAGTGCGAGGTCGGGCGCGCCGTGCAGCACGAACAGCCCGGCGATGCCGAACCCCAGCACGCTGAGCAGGATCAGCGCCGGGAAGCGCCGGTGCTCGCGCACGGTGGCCACGGAGGTGATGACGATGACCACCGTCACCAGCAGCTCCAGCGGGCTGTCCCAGATCCGCAGGCCCTCTTCTGTGCCGGGGATGGCGATCTCGCCGGTGACCAGCCCCGCCGCCAGCCGGGCGCCGGGCAGCACCAGCAGCACGGCCAGGATGATGCCCAGGTACACCGGCAGCGAGCCGCTCTGGGTGCGCCGGGTCACGCTCAGCGCGACGCTGTAGATGCCGTGGATGAACAGGTGGTAGCCGTACTCGGCGTCGGGCCAGCGCGGCATGGCGTTCTGGATCCGGCCCACTGTCCGGC
Source organism: Streptomonospora halophila (assembly GCF_039542725.1). Classification (NCBI taxonomy): domain Bacteria; kingdom Bacillati; phylum Actinomycetota; class Actinomycetes; order Streptosporangiales; family Nocardiopsidaceae; genus Streptomonospora; species Streptomonospora halophila. Next base: position 144,882 of record NZ_BAABIK010000012.1, read on the forward strand.
GCTTGGCGAACAGCAGCACGCCGATGGCCACCACGGCGGCGGTCAGCAGCAGCGGCGGTGTCACCCCGTGCCACAGCGCCAGGTGGTAGGGCTTCTCACCGGTCGGCAGCGCGTGGGCGTAGCCCTGCGCGAGGGCGTCGGCGACCGCGGGGACCGCGCCCAGCGCGAGGCTGAGGGCCGCCAGTCCAACGGGGGCGGCGACGAAGGCCGCGGAGGGGGCGTCGAAGGCCCGCTCGGAGACGGTGGGCCTGTCGCCGAAGGCGCCCCAGAGGAACCGGGCGCTGTAGGCGAAAGTGAGGACCGAGGCCGCCACGAGTCCGGCCAGCTCGACCGCCGAAGCCGGCGCCGGCAGGCCCGGCGCCGCTCCGGGCACGAACGCCTCCAGGGCGGCCTCCTTGGCAGCGAAGCCGATCAGGGGCGGCAGCCCGGCCATCGACGCCGCGGACAGGCACGCGGCGGCGGCGAGCACCGGCATGCGCCGGCCCAGCCCGGTGAGGCGGCTGATGCTGCGGGTCCCGGTCTGGTGGTCGATGATCCCGACGGTGAGGAACAGCCCCGACTTGAACAGGCCGTGGGCGAGCAGGGCACCGATCATGGCGGTCCCCGCCACCTGGGTGCCCGCGCCCCCGAGCAGGGTGAGGAAACCGAGCTGGCTGACGGTGCCGTAGGCCAGGAGCAGCTTCAGGTCGTCCTGGCGCAGTGCCCGCCATCCGCCCACGATCATGGTGGCCAGTCCGACGCCGAGCACCAGGACCTGCCAGACGCCGGCCTCGGCGAACCCGGGCGCCAGGCGGGCGACCAGGTACACGCCGCCCTTGACCATCGCCGCCGCGTGCAGGTAGGCGCTGACGGGGGTGGGCGCGATCATCGCGCCCGGCAGCCAGAAGTGCATCGGCACCTGGGCGGACTTGGCGAAGGCGCCCACCAGGATCAGCACCAGCGCTGCGGTGAGCCACGGCCCGCCCTCGGGCGGGTCGGCCACCAGGGACGAGATGCTGTAGTCGCCCGCCGCCCAGCCCAGCATGACGAACCCGATGAGCATCAGCAGCCCGGTGCCCGCGGTGGTGACCAGCGCCTGGGTGGCCGCGCGCCGCGCCTGCTCCTTGCGGTCGTCGTGCCCCACCAGCAGGAAGGACGTGACGGAGGTCAGCTCCCAGAAGACGTAGAGCGCGAACAGGTTGTCGGTGGTGACCAGGCCCAGCATCGAGCCCGCGAACAGCACCATCACCGCGGCGAGCCGGCCCAGGCCGCGCTCGTCCGCGTGGAAGTAGGCGGCGCAGTAGCCGAAGATGATCGCGCCGACCCCGCTCACGAGCAGGGTCATGGCCAGCGCGAGGGCGTCGACGCGGAACGCGAAGGCGATGCCGAGGGCGGGCGCCCACGCGACCGTCGCGTGCACCGGTGTGCCGTCGAGGATCGCGGGCGTGTGGGCGAGCGCCCATACCGCCGCGGCGGCGGGCGGCAGTCCGGCGAGCAAAAAGATCCGGGCGCCCAGTCGGCCGGCGAGGGGCGGCAGCAGCACCGCCGCGGCGGCGTGCAGCGCGAGGATGGCGGGCAGCAGCATTGGCACGTCGTTCATCGTCGGTCGGTGCGGCGGCCGGCCGCCGGAGGGCGGCCGGGCGGTGCCGGCGGGGCGTGCGGGCCGGGTGGGCCGGGCGGGGCCGCGGGAGCCGTGGGGCTAACCGGACTCATGGTGATCTGGCGGGCGCTGAGCGCTCCCGTGCGGTGGAGGTGCCCTTTTGAGGCTAGCCCCGGAATCAGTCTCCGCCTTGACTGCCCGGGGAACGGGTGTACCATTCGCCGCCTCCCATCGCCCTCCCCTGCTGCGCACGATGCGTAGCGCGGGGCCGCCACCTGCGCCTACGTGCGCCGTGGCACGTCGGTCCCCGCGCTTCTTCCTCCGGGAGGCGTGGCTCTTCTCACGCGCGGGGGACCCGCGGACCCGCCCTCCCAACCCTCCCTGTCACCCACCGTGAGCATCGTCGCGACCGCGGTGCGACCGAAACCCCAGAGGCAACCCCAATTACCGCTATTTTAACGGAATCCTAACGCAGCGCGACGGGCCCGGGCGGGGCTCCTGGTTCGCGATGGTCGGCGCAGCGGGCCAGAATTGCCGACATGGCCCGTACAACCTCTCCACCACCTCCCGAGGATCTCGCTGAGAAGATCATCGACATCGACGTCTCCGAGGAAATGCGCGGAAGCTTCCTCGAGTACGCCTACTCGGTGATCTACCAGCGCGCGCTGCCGGATGCCCGCGACGGGATGAAGCCGGTGCAGCGGCGCATCCTCTACCAGATGAACGAGATGGGCCTGCGCCCCGACCGTGCGCACGTCAAGTGCGCGCGCGTGGTCGGCGAGGTGATGGGCAAGCTGCACCCGCACGGCGACTCCGCCATCTACGACGCCATGGTGCGGATGAGCCAGCCCTTCGCGATGCGGGTGCCGCTCGTGGACGGGCACGGCAACTTCGGCTCGCTGGGCGGCGACGACGCGCCGGCCGCGATGCGCTACACCGAGGCCCGCCTGGGCCGCGCGGCCCAGCTCATGGTGACGTCGCTCGACGAGAACGTCGTCGACTTCCAGCCCAACTACGACGGCCAGGAGAGCGAGCCCGACGTCCTGCCCGCCGCCTTCCCCAACCTGCTGGTCAACGGGGCCTCGGGGATCGCCGTCGGCATGGCCACCAACATGGTGCCGCACAACCTGGGCGAGGTCATCGCGGCAGCGCGCCACCTGATCTCCCATCCGGACGCCTCGCTTGAGGACCTGATGGAGTTCGTGCCGGGCCCCGACCTGCCCACCGGCGGCACCGTCGTCGGGCTCGACGGCATCCGCGACGCCTACCGCACCGGCCGCGGCACGTTCCGCACCCGCGCGACCGTCAGCGTCGAGCGGGTCTCGCCGCGCCGCACCGGCCTGGTGATCACCGAGCTGCCCTACAGCGTGGGCCCGGAGAAGGTCGTCAGCCGCATCAAGGAGCTGGTGCAGAACAAGAAGCTGCAGGGCATCAGCGACCTCAAGGACCTCACCGACCGCAACCAGGGCCTGCGGCTGGTCATCGAGCTGAAGAACGGCTTCAACCCCGAGGCGGTGCTGGAGGAGCTCTACCGGCTGACGCCGATGGAGGAGAGCTTCGGCATCAACAACGTCGCCCTGGTCGACGGCCAGCCGCGCACGCTGGGGCTGCGCGACCTGCTCCAGGTCTTCGTCGACCACCGCCTCGACGTCGTCCGGCGCCGCTGCGAGCACCGCCGCGCCAAGCGCGAGGAGCGGCTGCACCTGGTCGCGGGCCTGCTGGTCGCGCTGCTCAACATCGACGAGGTCATCGCGCTCATCCGCGACTCCGAGGACACCGCGCAGGCGCGCCAGCGGCTGATGACCACCTTCGAGCTGTCCGAGACCCAGGCGCGCTACATCCTCGACACGCCGCTGCGCCGCCTGACCAAGTACGACCGGCTGGAGCTGGAGACCGAGCGCGACCAGCTCAGCAAGGACATCGAAGAACTGACCGCGATCCTGGACTCCGACTCCAAGCTGCGCCGCCTGGTCTCCAAGGAGCTGGGCGAGGTCGCCAAGGACTACGCCACCGACCGGCGCACGGTGCTGCAGGAGAGCACCGGCGAGACCCGCAGCGCCTCCATTCCCCTGGAGATGGCCGACCAGCCCTGCCACGTGCTGCTCAGCGCCACCGGTCTGCTCGGCCGCAGCGCCGGGCCGCGCGTGCCGCCGATGCACGAGGGGCTGCGCGCCAAGCACGACGCGATCGCGGCGTCGGTGCCCACCACGTCCCGCGCCGACGTCGGGCTGATCACCGACCAGGGCCGGGCCATCAGGGTGCCGGTGGTGGAGCTGCCCGAGCTTCCCGACGACGCGGCCGAGTCGCCGCCGCAGTCCCACGGGCTGCCCGTCGCGGAGTTCGTCTCGCTGGAGGAGGACGAGCGCGTGGTCTCGGTCGCCGCCCTGGACGACGACGGCCCCGGCATCGCCGTCGGCACCGAGCAGGGCGTGGTCAAGCGGGTGACATCGGAGTCACCGCCCAACAAGGACGACTTCGAGATCATCAACCTGCGCGAGGGGGACCGGGTCATCGGCGCCTCCCAACTGGCCACCGGCGAGGAGGACCTCGTCTTCATCACCAGCGAGGCGCAGCTGCTGCGCTTCTCCGCCGACACCGTCCGCCCGCAGGGCCGACCCGCCGGAGGGGTGGCCGGTGTCCGGCTGCCCGAGGGGGCTCGGGCACTATGGTTCGGTGCGGTCGTGCTGCCCGAGGACTCCGTGGTGCTCACCGTCGCCGGCAGCTCCGACGAGCTGCCGGGCACCGGCGGGGGCGCGGCCAAGGTCACCCCGTTCGAGACCTTCCCCACCAAGGGGCGGGCCACCGGCGGGGTGCGCTGCCAGCGGTTCCTCAAGGGCGAGGACCGGCTGGTGCTGGCCTGGATCGGGCGGGCTCCGGCCCGCGCGAGCAAGGCCGACGGCGGCCCGGTCCGGCTGCCCGACCTCGACGAGCGCCGCGACGGCTCCGGCGAGCCGCTGCCGCGCGCCATCGCCGTGGTCGGCACCGGCCGCACCGACACCGGGCTCGCCGGCTCCGCAGGCAGCGGCTGACCGCTGCCTCCGGCGCACCGCCGCACCGGGGCGACCGCCCTACGACGTCCGCAGCGCGGCCTCGGGGACGGAGCGCATACATGCGCACCGCTTCTCGCGGCCGCGTCCGCCGCCGCGCCCGTGCGGGCGGTGCGTGCACGCATCGCCCGCACGGGCCCATCCGAACGGGGAGCAACTCGTGAACAGCGCCTTCGACGACCTCTTCGCCGCCAACGACGCCTACGCCGCCGACTTCCGCCTGAGCGGCCTGGCCCCGGTCGCGGCGCGCGGCCTGGCCGTGGTGACCTGCATGGACTCGCGGATCGAGCCGCTTCAGGCGCTGGGTCTGCAGCCCGGCGACGCCAAGATCCTGCGCAACGCCGGCGCCCGGGTCACCGACGACACGCTGCGCACGCTGGTGCTCGCCGTCTATCTGCTGGAGGTCGACCGGGTCCTGGTCATGCCGCACACCCGGTGCAAGATGGCGTCGGTCTCCGGCGACGACGAGGTGCACGAGGCGATCGAGGGCCGGTTCGGGGTCGACACGCGCAGCCTGGAGTTCCACACCGACAACGACCAGGTCGGCGCGCTCCGCCATGACCTGGAGCGCATCCGCCACCACCCGCTGCTGCCGCGCGCCCTTCCGGTGGCCGGGGCGGTCTACGACGTCGACACCGGGCGGGTCGAGCCGCAGGACGCGTAGGTCCGGCCGTGCGGACGCGGTACGGGGCCGAGGTGTGAAGGGCGCCGTCCACGGGAATTCAAGGGAGTCTGAGGGAATAGGTCATTCCGCTTCGGGGTTGTGCGGACCGACGAAGGGAGTGCCAGGTGAAGGAGACGACCTACGAGACGTTCAGCCGCGGCAGACTGTACTTCGACCTGGGCGACTACATCGAGGCCGCCCGCATCCTGAAGCCCATCGCCGACGACGAGCCGGGCAGCCGCTCCATCCTGGAGCTGCTGGGCCGCTCCTACTTCCACTCCGCCCAGCTCGCCAAGGCCGAGGAGACCTTCCGGCGCATCATCGAGCTCGACCCCTGCGACAGCTGGGCCCACATCGCTCTGGCGCGCTCCCTGGAGCGCCAGAGCCGCGACGACGAGGCCGCCCCCTACCGGCGGATGCACGCCGCCATGTCGGGCGGCTCGCTGGACTGACCGGACGCCGCGCACCCGCCCGCGGGCGGCGCCATCCGCATCGAGGGGCTCTCCGTGCAGGCGGAGAGCCCCTCGGCGCGCTCCGCCGGGGCCGGGCGATATGGTCGGGCCATGTCCCCACCCGCCGACGGCCCGGACGACCCCTGCGTGGAGCGCTCGTCCAGGCGCTCCCGTGCCTGGGTGGACGAGGCGGTGCGCAAGGTGGTCGCCGACGCCAACCGCTCCGCCGACACGCACCTGCACGTGTTCCCGCTTCCGCCCGAGTGGGGCATCGACCTCTACCTCAAGGACGAGTCGGTCCACCCCACCGGCAGCCTCAAGCACCGCCTGGCGCGGTCGCTGTTCCTCTACGCCCTGGCCAGCGGCTGGATCGACGAGAACACCACGATCGTCGAGGCCAGCTCCGGCTCCACGGCCGTCTCCGAGGCCTACTTCGCCCGCCTGATCGGGCTGGACTTCGTCACGGTGATGCCGCGCTCGACCAGCCCGGAGAAGATCGCGCTGATCGAGCGCTACGGCGGCCGCTGCCACTACGTCGACGTCCCGACCGAGATGTACAGCGAGGCCGAGCGGCTGGCCGCCGAGTCCGGCGGCCACTACATGGACCAGTTCACCTACGCCGAGCGGGCCACCGACTGGCGCGGCAACAACAACATCGCCGAGTCGGTCTTCGAGCAGCTGGCCATGGAGCGCCATCCCGTGCCCGAATGGGTCGTCGTGGGCGCCGGGACCGGCGGGACCTCGGCCACCATCGGACGGTATCTGCGCTACCGCAGGCACCACACCCGCCTGGCCGTCGTCGACCCGGAGAACTCGGCGTTCTTCCCCGGCTGGGTCACCGGAGCCTCCGACTACGCCACCGGCATGCCCTCACGCATCGAGGGGATCGGCCGGCCGCGGATGGAGCCCAGCTTCGTGCCCTCGGTCATCGACCTGATGATGCCCGTGCCCGACGCCGCCGCGATCGCGGCCATGCGCCACCTCAACGCGGTCACCGGACTGAGCGCGGGCGGTTCCACCGGCACCAACATGTGGGGCGTGTGGCACCTCCTCGCGCGCATGCTGCGCGAGGGCCGCCGCGGCAGCGTCGTCACCCTGATCTGCGACGGCGGCGAGCGCTACCGGCACACCTACTACGACGACGCCTGGGTGGCCGAGGCCGGGCTGGACCCGGCGCCCTACACCGCGGCGATCGAGCGCTTCCTGTCCACCGGCGAGTGGAACCCGCCCGCGTAGCCCCGGCCGGAGGACAGGCCCGACGGCCCGCGCGCGCTGCCGGCTGCTGCCCGCGCCCGCTGCCGGCGGCGGGCCGCGGCGTGCGGCCCGCGGCGCTCGGCGCTCAGGTGTCGATGCGGCTGGTGTCGAGCTCCTGGGCGCTCTGCGAGAGGAACTCCCGGCGGGGGGCCACCTGGTTGCCCATCAGCAGGTCGAAGACCTTCGCGGCCTCCTCGGCGTGCTCGACGCGGATGCGGCGCAGCGTGCGGTGCCGGGGGTCCATCGTGGTCTCGGCGAGCTGGTCGGCGTCCATCTCGCCCAGGCCCTTGTAGCGCTGGACCGGCTCCTTCCAGGTGAGCCCCTTCTTCTCCAGCTCCAGCAGCCGCCGCTGCAGCTCGGCGTCGGTGTAGGTGTAGATGTAGCGGTCCTCCGGCTTGGCGCCGCGCTTCTTGCGCACGTTGGTGAGCTCGATGCGGTGCAGCGGCGGGACGGCGGCGTAGACGCGGCCGGCTTCGAGCATCGGGCGCATGTAGCGGTAGAACAGCGTCAGCAGCAGGCAGCGGATGTGTGCGCCGTCGACGTCGGCGTCGGCCATGAGGATGACCCGGCCGTAGCGGGCGGCGTCGATGTCGAACGTGCGCCCCGACCCGGCGCCGATGACCTGCAGGATCGCCGCACACTCGGCGTTTTTCAGCATGTCCGAGACCGAGGACTTCTGCACGTTGAGGATCTTGCCCCGGATGGGCAGCAGCGCCTGGAACTCGGAGTCGCGCGCGAGCTTGGCCGTGCCCAGCGCGGAGTCGCCCTCGACGATGAACAGCTCGCTGCGGTCCAGGCCCTCGCTGCGGCAGTCGACCAGCTTGGCCGGCAGGGCGGAGCTCTCCAGCGCGTTCTTGCGCCGCTGGGTCTCGCGCTGCTGGCGGGCGGCCAGGCGCGCCTTGGCGGCGTTGACGGCCTTGTCCAGCACGGCGCGCGCCTGCTGCTTCTCGCTGCGGCGGGTGCTGGCCAAGAACGTGCGCAGCTCCTTGCCGATGACCTGGGAGACGATGCGCGAGGCCGCCGAGGTGCCCAGGATCTCCTTGGTCTGGCCCTCGAACTGCGGTTCGGGCAGCCGCACGGTGACCACGGCGGTCAGCCCTTCGAGGACGTCCTCCTTGGTGACCGGGTCGTCCTTGTCCTTGAGCAGCTTGCTGGCGCGCAGCTGGTCGTTGACCACCCGCACCAGGGCGCGCTCGAAGCCGGTCATGTGCGTGCCGCCCTTGGGGGTGGCGATGACGTTGACGAAGGAGCGCACGGTGCTCTCGTAGCCGGTCCCCCAGCGCATCGCGACGTCGACCTCCAGATGGCGGTCGACGTCGGTGGGGGTCATGTGGCCCTGGTCGTCGAGCACCGGGACGGTCTCGGTGAAGTGCCCCGACCCCTGGATGCGCAGGACGTCGTTCACGGCCTCGTCGGGTGCCAGGTAGGTGCAGAACTCCCCGATGCCGCCGTCGAATCGGAACTCCTCCTCGTAGGTGCCCTCCTCGGGGAAGCGCTCGTCGCGCACCGCGAGGGTCAGCCCCGGGATGAGGAACGCGGTCTGGCGCGCGCGGTCCAGCAGGGACTCGCGGGTGATGTCGGCGTCCTTCAGGAAGATCTGGCGGTCGGCCCAGAACCTGATGCGTGTGCCGGTGACCTTCTTGGCGACCCGGCGCACCTCCTGCAGGCCCGATCCCGGGGTGAACGGGGCGTCGGGGCCCTCGCCCTCGAAGCGGCCCGGGATGCCTCTGCGGAAGCTCATCGCCTGCGTGTGGCCCTGCCGGTCGATCTCGACGTCCAGTCGGCCCGAGAGCGCGTTGACCACGGAGGCGCCGACGCCGTGCAGACCGCCGGAGGCGGTGTAAGAGCCGGAGCCGAACTTCCCGCCGGCGTGCAGCTTGGTCATGACCAGCTCCACGCCCGAGAGGCCCGAGCGGGGCTCGACGTCCACGGGGATGCCGCGCCCGTTGTCGCGGACCTCGACCGAGCCGTCGCCGTACAGCACGACGTCGATGCGCGTGCAGTAGCCGCCCAGCGCCTCGTCGACGGAGTTGTCGATGATCTCCCACATGCAGTGGGTCAGACCGCGGCTGTCCGTGGACCCGATGTACATGCCGGGGCGCTTGCGGACCGCCTCAAGTCCTTCCAGGACCGAAAGGTGCCGCGCGGAGTAGTCTTCGGGCTCGTCGACGGCTGCGGTTAGGGCGGTCACGTGGGACTCTCCTGCGTTGGGCGGACAGGGCCGGCGCACACGGCGCGGGGGCGTGCGCTGGATGTTGGCGGACAGGGGGCGGGTGCGTCGCCGCTAGCTTGACGCACCGGTGTGACAGGAATGCGGCGCCGTCGCGCGCACCGCGCGGTCGGCCCCGGCTCGCCGGGAGCGGCCGCAGGGCCGCGGGCGGCAGCGGGCGGACCCGCTCCGTCGCGGGGTGACCGCGTGGTCGGCGTGCGGTTCACCCGACCGCAGCGGGACGGCCGCCTGATCATCACGTGCACACCACGCGCGAGATTACCACCTCGGTTTCCGCTGACTCCGCCGCCTCACCGGCGTTCCGGCCCGCCGAGAGGGCCGCGGCCCGGCGCCGGCGGCCCGGCGCCCGCCCGCGCGGCACCCCCGACACGCGTTCGCATACCGCACATCGACGGCGGGCGCGCGGAGGTGGGCTTTACGTTTACCCCGGCCCCGGTAGGGCAAGCGACGGTCTGCCGCGAGTAGGGTGACGCCCATCACCATCGACCACCATGCGGGGACCCGCCGCCGCCGCCCGAACGGCGCGAACGTCCGGAACACACCGGTGACCGGCCCTTTCCCGGGCGCCGGAGCGGGCCGATTCCGCTGACGGCGTACAAAGGGGCTGGTTGGGAAGCTCTTGGTCCGGTTAGATGTTGTGCTGAGTGACTAGCGCCGAGTATTGAGGAAGGCGAAGTGACTGGAACCCTTGCCCCCACCCAGCCGCTGACGGCTGCAGACCGTTGCGACCGTTGTGGTGCGCAGGCGTACGTCCGAGTGGTTCTCAACTCCGGTGGCGAACTGCTGTTCTGCGCGCATCACATGCGTGAGCATGACGATTCGATCCGCAAGATCGCCGCCGAGATCCAGGACGAGACCAGCCGATTGCAGGAGTCGCCGGCCGCGTCCGCCGATGAGGAGCGTTAGGTCATCACAGGCGTGCGGCGGCGGTCCTCCTCCGGGAGGGCCGCCGCCGACCTCGTTCTCCGGACCCTCTCGCCGCCCGCAGCGCACTCCCGCTGCGGCCGCCGCTCACCGGGGCCGCCGCGCACCGCCGTCCGGCTCGGCGGGGCCCACCCGGTAGCCGTACGCGCACTCCAGGGCGAAGCCCGCCCGCTTGTAGACCCGCTGGGCCACCGCGTTGTCCTGTTCCACCAGCAGGTAGGAGCACGCGGCACCCTTGGCCGCCGCCCACTCCAGCAGCGACTCCAGCACCGCACCGGCCAGCCCGCGGCCGCGGTCGGCGGGGCGCGTGGCCATGGCGTAGACGCCGGCCCACTCCCCGTTCAGCACCGCGCACCCGCGTGCGGCACCCGAGCGATCGAGCGCGTAGCCGACGGCCGGCGCCCGCTCCAGGATGCGGTGCAGCGCCGGGACGTGCTCCGGCGAGCGCCCGGACTCCCCCCACAGCGCGCGCCACGCGTCGTCGGGCCGCGACGTGACGGTGACGTCGGCTCGGCGCGGCTGGGGCGGCCGCTCGGCCAGGTCGCGCACCATCACCTGCGCTGCGCGCTCCACGCCGTAGCCGTGCAGCGCCAGCCGGTCGTCGGTCTCGCCGTCATTCGGCCAGATCTGCACACAGGGCGCCGCCCCGCGTGCGCGGTAGAACTCCTCGACGACCCCGACCGGGGCACCGGGCTCCAGGCACACGGCCGAGTTCGCCCGCCGGGTCACCCCTTCGCTCCAGGCCAGCCGCCACCCCGAACGTATCTCGACCTCGGCGGCGGGCCAGTCCTCCGCCACCCGCCGGGCCCACCACGCCCCTGACCGCACCTGCCACCCCCTGATCACGCATTCCGGCGCTCCGCCGAGCGTCCAACCTAGGGCGTGCCGGGGCGGCAGGCCACCGCACTACCGCGTGGGGTCAGCCCATCGAACACCTCCCGGACGGCACATCCGTGCGCAAAGCGGACCGGTGTGCGCCAGACGAGCGGTGCGGCACCCCTATCCTTGTGCCGGGTCCGGTCGCGGCCGACCGCGCCGCGCAGGCCGTCTCCCGCTGTCGACGAGTTGGAAAGTTCCCGCATGCTGATCCTGCTGCCCCCGTCCGAGGGGAAGGCCGTGCACGGAGACGGCCCGCCGGTCGACACGGGGGCGCTGGCGCTGCCCGAGACCGCCGAGCACCGCGACGAGGTGCTGGCCCGGCTGCAGGAGCTGTGCCGCGGCCCCGAGGAGGCGGCCCGGGAGGCGCTCGGGCTCTCGGCGGCCCAGGGCGAGGCCGTGCGGCGCAACCGGGAGCTGGTCCGGGCGCCGACTCTGCGCGCCGCCGACCTCTACACCGGCGTACTCTTCGACCGGCTGGCCCTGCCGGACCTGCTGGCGTCGGCGGCCGCCGACCGCGCCGCCGAGTCGGTACTGGTCTTCTCCGCCCTGTGGGGCGTACTGGCCCCCGGCGACCGCGTGCCGCCCTATCGGCTGTCGATGGGCTCGCGGCTGCCCGGCGTCGGCCCGCTGGGCGCGTTCTGGCGCGCCCGGCTGAGCGACCTGCTGGACAAGCGGGCCGACGGGAGCGCGGTCGTGGACTGCCGGTCCTCGACCTACGCCGCCGCGTGGCGGCCCGGCGGCGCAACCGCCGGGCGCACGGTGTCAGTGCGGGTGCTGCGCGAGACCGGCAGCGGCGCGTCGGCCACGCGCAGCGTCGTCAGCCACATGGCCAAGGCCGCACGCGGCGCGGTCGCGCACAGCCTGCTGGCCGAGGACGTCCGCGCGCACACCCCGGCCGAGGTCGCCGAGGCTCTGAACGACATCGGCTACACCGCGGAGCTGCACGTCCCCGATCGCGGCGGCCGCCCCTGGCGGCTGGACGTGATCGAGCGGGCCTGAGGCCTGAGCCGCAAGCACCGTCCGCGGTACTGCGCCGACGGCCTCCGGGAGGACGGGATACCGGCATCGACCTGCGCAGGCAGAGGTCTACACCACCTGGTAACAAACAGGTCTCGACGCTTTATCTCGGCCATACACGGCACTCGGCATGATTGCCGGTGTCGGATGAGGAAGCAGTGCGTGAGCGGGCGCACGGCCACGGCGGCCCCCGAGTAGTCGCCACGGTATACGGGGGCGGGCCGCACGTCGCCGCCGCGGGCGCGTTCCGGGCCGGTTCTCTTGGTCAGGGGGGCCGGCCCGGACGGCATCCCGAAGCGGCGCACCCCGGCACGCCCCTCCCCCTGACCTGCGCAAACCTCGCCGACGCCGACCGGAAGCGGTGCAGACCCGGTACCGGCGTACACCCACGGACCGCACGGAGCATGGACGACGCGACACGACGCCGACCGACGGCGCAGACGGGACCGGGCCGCACGACCCGCGGGTGCGCGGCGCGCACAGCAGCGCTGCGCGCGGGCGCACCGGTGCCGGGGCTCCGGTGGGCGTGCCCGGTCCCGCCCGTCCGCCGTAGCCGTCCCGCCGCCGGGCACAGGGGCGGCACGGGCTGCTTGGCCGGGTCAGTCCAGGTAGTCGCGCAGCACCTGGGACCGCGACGGGTGGCGCAGCTTCGACATGGTCTTACTCTCTATCTGCCGAATGCGCTCGCGCGTGACGCCGTAGACCTTCCCGATCTCGTCGAGGGTCTTGGGCTGGCCGTCGGTGAGTCCGAACCGCATCGAGACCACGCCGGCCTCGCGCTCGGAGAGCGTGTCGAGCACCGAGTGCAGCTGCTCCTGCAGCAGGGTGAAGCTGACCGCCTCGCCGGGCTGGATCGCCTCGGAGTCCTCGATGAGGTCGCCGAACTCGGAGTCGCCCTCCTCGCCCAGCGGGGTGTGCAGCGAGATCGGCTCCCGGCCGTACTTCTGGACCTCGACGACCTTCTCGGGGGTCATGTCGAGCTCCTTGGCCAGCTCCTCGGGCGTGGGCTCGCGGCCCAGGTCCTGCAGCATCTGCCGCTGCACCCGCGCCAGCTTGTTGATGACCTCGACCATGTGCACCGGGATGCGGATGGTGCGCGCCTGGTCGGCCATCGCCCGGGTGATCGCCTGGCGGATCCACCACGTGGCGTAGGTGGAGAACTTGAAACCCTTGGTGTAGTCGAACTTCTCGACAGCGCGGATCAGACCGAGGTTGCCCTCCTGGATCAGGTCCAGGAACAGCATGCCGCGGCCGGTGTAGCGCTTGGCCAGCGACACCACCAGGCGGAGGTTGGCCTCGAGCAGGTGCTTCTTGGCGCGTCCGCCGTCCTCGGCGATCCACTCCAGCTCGTCGCGGAACTCGCGGGTCAGCGAGTCGCCGTCGTCGGCCAGCTTCTCCTCGGCGAACAGGCCGGCCTCGATGCGCTTGGCGAGCTCGACCTCCTGCTCGGCGTTGAGGAGTGCGACATTCCCTATCTGCTTCAGGTAGTCCTTGACCGGGTCCGCGGTGGCTCCGGCGGCGACGACCTGCGCGGCGGGGGCGTCGTCGTCATCGTCGTAGAGGACGAAGGCCTCGTCCTCGGAGGTGTTGGCCGCGGCCTTCTCCGGGATGCCGACGGACTCGGGCTTGACCCCCGAGCCGGCGACCGGCCCCTCGGCGGGCGCGAGGCGGTCGTCGGTGTCCTCGACGAGCTCCAGCTCGACGCCGGTGTCCTCGAACTCCTCGTCCGTCGCCTCCAGCTCCAGCTCCTGGTCCTCGGCGACCTCCAGCCCGGCGTCCTCGCCCTGGTCGTCCTTCGCACCGGCCTGAGCGGCCCCGGCTGCGGGAGCGGCCGCGGCGCCGGCGCCCTCGGCGCTCTTGGTCGGGGAGTCGGTCTTGGCCTTCTTGGCCGCCGAGGTGGACTTGGCGGACTTGGCGGCGCTCTTGCGGGCCGGCTTGGCGGCCGGCTCGGCACTCGCCTCGGCTTCCCGCTCCTGGTCGGCCTCCTGGACCGGGGCCGCCGCCGCGGCGCGCTTCTTCGGCGCGGTGGCGGTGGCCGCAGGCGAGGCGGAGTCGACGACCGCCGTGACGGTGTCGGTCTGCTCTTGGGCGGCGGCGGCGCGCTTGGCGGCCTTGGGGGCGGACTCCGCGGGCTTCTTGGCGGTGTCGCGCTTGCGCCGCGACGCGGACTTGCGGCGCGACGGCGCGGACTCCTCGGCCCCCACGACCAGGGTCACGCCCTCTTTGGTCAGGCTGCGAAGGACCGCCTGGGCCTGCGACATCGGGATGTCGGCCTCTTCGAAGGCACGGCGCACGTCCTCGGGCTCAAGGTACCCCTGGGACCGCCCACGCTCGATCAACTGCTGGATGACGGGCTCGTGCAGCGAGTCCGGCTGCTTAGAGCGGGTCGAACTGGCAGGTGACACAAACACCTCTCGAACGGACGTGTGGCGAGATTGCTGGACCCGGCGGCCCTATGAGCCGCGAGGGGAGAGCCCCGCCCTCTCCTCGCTCTTGCCCGGGATCATCCCCGCCTGGCCGACGGGGACACCGACTTCTTTCAGCGTATGCGCCCTCTCTAGCGTTTGGGCACATCCGCCCAGTAGGATTTTCCCGCTCTGTGCGCGGGCCCAACCCCACCGTCGGGTCCTCGAACCCACCCCCCGCCGGAGCGGGGCTGATGGCTCCTCCACCTTAGGCAAAGTGTCGGACTTCTTCGTACGGTCTCCTACTCCGGTGCGCTGTCCATCACCGGTAGGTGGACGGCGAGCAGCGTGACGTCGTCGTCCTGCTCATACCCCGCGAGCATGCCCTCAACAAGGTACTGGAGCATGTGCTGTGGATCGCCCACCACCTCCGGCCGCGCCTGGGAAGCTACGGTGACCAGTTCGTCGAGACCGGATGCGACCGCGCGCTTTCGGTTCTCAACAAGTCCATCGGAATAGAGCACCACGGTGTTACCGGGTTGGACGAAAAACTTGTGGTGGCCCCGCTCGGAGCTGACCCCCAGCGGGGTGTCGGGGGCGGTCTCCAGCAGCCAGGGGCCCGCGTTCTCGGTGACCACCAGGGGCGGCAGGTGCCCGGCGTTGCTCAGGTCGATCTGCCCGGTCTCGGGGTCGAGCACGAAGTAGACGAGCGTGGTGACCTGGTCGACACCCTCGGTGGCGTCGAACATCCGGTCCAGGCCGGTGAGGACGTCGGCGGGCTCGGGCATGCTGAACGCCAGCGCGCGCAGCGCGTTGCGCACCCGGCTCATGCCCGTGGCGGCCTTGATCCCCTTGCCCATCACGTCGCCGAGCACCCCGGCCACGCGGCCGTCGGGCAGCGGGAACGCGTCGTACCAGTCGCCGCCGACCTGCACGTGCTGGGTGCCCGAGCGGTAGAACGCCTGCATCCGGATGCCCTTGACCTTGGGCAGGTCCTCGGGCAGCAGGCTGGCCTGCAGCGCCTCGGCCGTGCGGTGCTCGCGCTCGAAGAGCTTGGCCCGCTCCAGGGCCAGTGCGCACTGGCCGGCCAAGGCCTCCAGGAACACCTTCTCCTCGTCGGAGATGTCGCGGGCGCTGGCGAACGTGAAGCGCAGCGCGCCGATGGGCTGGCCGGCGCTCAGGAGCGGCAGGGCGACCCAGGCGCGCTCGTCGGTGGCGCGCAGGAACTCCAGCGCCTCGGCCTCGTCCGCGTCCTCCAGCAGCGCCCGCATCTCGGCGGGGTTGCCGGCGATGAACGGACGGCGCTCGCGGACCGCGAACTCCATGGTCACCGGGCACTCCGCACCGGCGGCGGTGCGCGCGCCGGAGCGGGCTCCGTGCTCGTCGCCGAGCATGTGCAGCCGCAGGTCGTCGCGGTCCAGCTCGCCCAGCGCGGTCGAGTCGGCGCCCACGGCCGACTGCCCGATCTCGGTCATGGCCTGCACGACCTCGCCCACGGTCAGCGCCTCGGCGAGGTCCGCGGTGGCCTTCTGCAGCCGCACCGTGCGCAGTGCGGCCTCGCCCAGCTGCTGGGTGAGGCGCTGGCGCATGTCGTCGGCCTCGTGCTGGGTGGTGATGTCGCTGTGCGCGCCCACCCACTCCATCAGCGAGTCGCCGCGCATGATGGGCACGGCCCGGGAGCGGTAGTAGCGGAAGTCGCCCGACTGCGTGCGCACCCGGAAGATCTCGTCGAAGGTGGCGCGGTCGGCGACGGCGTCGTTCCAGGCGCGCTCGACCTGGTCGCGGTCGTCGGGATGGGCGGCGTCGAGCCAGCCCCGGCCCAGGTACTGCTCGGCGGTCTGGCCGGTGATGGTGCGCCACTCCGGGCAGTCCTCGCGCACCTCACCGCCGGCGTCGGCGGTCCACACGACCTGGTTGGTCGCGGTGAGCAGCGACCGGTAGCGCTCCTCGGTGCGCCCCAGCGCCACCTCGGCCCGGTAGCGGTCGGACAGGTCGACGGCGATCATCGCCACCCCCTCGGCCTCGCCCTCGCCGCGGGCCGGGAACCAGGACAGCGACCACTGGCGCCGCTCGCCGGACTCGTCGGGCTCGCCGGCGGCGAGGCGGTGGCCGCTGTCGACCGCCTCGGCTCCCGCGAGCACTTCGGCGATGGCGGCCTCGTGGGCGGCGGCGTCGTCAGGCGAGGCCAGCACGTCGGAGGGGGTGCGGCCGCGGCACGCGGGCTCCTCCAGACCGTAGATGGCGGCCAGGGTCCGGTTCATCCGCTGGAACCTGCCCGCGCGGTCGAAGAAGGCGAACCCGATCGGGGCCTCCCTGAGCAGCGTGTCCAGCAGGGCGGAGTCGACGGGGCCCAGTTCGGACATGCGAGGGGGCGGGACGGACGTCTCGGTGCTCAACAATGACACCTCCGGGGTCCTTTCCCCCGTTCGAGGGGACTCGCCTGGGCGAGCGCCAGAAGCTTAACCAATGCGGGCGGGCACCTGTGGAGGCGGAGGCCGCTTCGTCCACGGCTCACCGGTGGCCGCGCCGATCACTCCCTATCGTCCATGACGCACCGGCGACGTGCGATCCCTGACGCGAAATCCCGCAAGGGGGCGTGCCGGGCCCGTCACCGCATCAGCATAGGCCACAACCGCATCGACTCGCCGAGACGGGGACTGCGGAAAGTCAGCGGCCATAGCGGATGGTAAATAATACGCCTTGGTGTCCACCCTAGGCTGCTGTCCACCGTTTCGGATAGCCTTTTCCTAATGCCGTGTGGTTTGCGCAGGATAAGGCTGGAAAGTCTGCCTACTCTAGGACACGCCCCCTGTCCGAAAACAGGACCGCAACCGGACGGTGCACGGCCGCTGCTCAGCGGCGACCGCGTTCACAAGGGCTGACCGGCCGCGTCTCAGCGGCGCGCAAAACCTCGTTAAGGCCCTCCGTTGCAGGGGTTGACACCCCGCCATAACGAAGTGAAATGGATTGTGGTCGACGAGTCGACGGCCAGGCCAAGCATGCGAGGGGGCGTGAGCGAGGATGCTGCAAACGTATCCAGTGGGTGATCTGCAACGTATCGCCGGACGACTCCAGGACGAGTTCGTCGGGCTCGGACTGTCCCACCGATGCGTCGAACGCTGTGTCCACGACACGTGGAAGTGCGCCGAGCACCTCGGCTTCACCGTCACCGCCGGACTCGTGGAGCGGGTGGCCCGCGAGCACCTGCAGGCCATGGTCAAGTCCGCGCCGCCCTCCGGGCTCATCGCCCCGCCGCGGACCCACGGCCACGACCGGCTGGCCTGACCCGCCGCACGCAGCGCTCCGCACGCCGCGCTCCGGCGCCGACCGCGCCTCGTCCGCCCCGCGCCCCCGGCGCGGGGCGGACGTGTGCGCACCCGCCCCGCGGCTCCCGGTCGCCGGCCACTCCGCCCCGCCGCCGGCGGCGCCCCGGACCGCCCGCCCTGCGCCCCGCGCAGCCCGCGCCGCGCCGATCCGCCCCGCTGCCGGGCGTTCGATCGCGCGCACGCACCGCGTCCGATACCGCCGGTGCCCTAGGCTCTGTGGGGTGTCCGTACCGCCCCACTCAGACCAGCCGGACCCCGGTGCCCTGCCTGACGCCGTCTTCGCCGAGATGCTGCGCGCCGCACGCGCGCTGCTCGCCACCCGCGACCCCCTGGACGCGGAGATCGGAGTCAGCGAGATGCTCGGCTCCTGGTGGGGCCGGCGTGTGCCGGGAGTCGACGTCGAGCGCCTGCTCGGCGACGGGCTGGTGGCCCACGCGCAGGCCTCCGGGTCCGCGGCCGGCCTCGCCCTGCTCACCGGGATCGCCGTTCTGGGCACCACTGTCCGCCAAAGGGAACTGGCCGAAAAGGGAGCGGCAACGCTCACCGAGCGCGGCGTCGCCCGCCCGGTCTGGGCCGAGTCCGTGGGACGCGCCCGGCCCATCGCCGCCTACACCTCGGGCACCCGCTTCGGCGACACCGACGACGTCATCACGACCTTCCGCTACGGCAGCGGCGACGACGACGCCGAATCCGGCGAGCACGCGCTGATCGCCGTCCTCGACCACAACAGCGGCGGCGTGCTGCGCGACGCCTGGGTGACCACCAAGGTCGAACGTCTGCTGGAGCACTGCCGCGGCCAGGCCGAGGGCGGCGACCCGATGGCGACCTTCACCCAGATTCGGCCGGAGCGCGCCCGCCACCTGCTGGAAGGCGCCGTCGAGCAGACCGACCGGGCCATCGCCGCCAACGCCGGCGGCCCCGGGATCACCGACGGTTCGCCGGCCGCCCACCACGCGCTGATCAGGTCGCGCGTGCGGGCGCTGCCGCGCGACCCCAGGGCCAACCAGCGCGCAGCCCGCAGCCGCGACCGGCGGGCCACCCTGGCCGCGCGGTTCCTGGCCTCCGACGCCGCTGCGGAGCTCTCCGACTCCGGCGCCGCGAGCCGCTGCGTAGACCACATCATCGCCTACGGCTGCGACGCCGACTCCGACCGCCCGCTGCGGGTCAGCCCCCGAAAGATCGAGGCGTTCCTGCTCAGATGGCTGCCCCGGCGCGTCATCCTGCTGCCCGAGGAGCACGAGGCCATGCCGCACGTGCTGGCCGCCTGGATCCGCTGGGCGGGACCGCGCCACGGGCTGCCCGAGGTCGCGGTCAACGCGACCCTGGACGCGCTGTGGGAGGCGACCTCGGCCTTCACCACCTCCTACCTGGACGCGGCCTCCTTCGGCCTGCCGCCCGAGGTCGTGCGGCGCCTGGTCCCCGACGGCGACCTGTCGGCGCTACCGCGCCGGATGTTCGCGTTCCCGCTGCTGACCAGCGACCTGCTCGCCGAGTCCGAGGACGAGTTCGACCCCGCCACCCGCGAGGGCAGGCGCGCGCTGCTGCGGCTGGACCACTTCGGCGAGTACGACTCCCCCGTCAAGCACAAGGGCAAGCACTCCACCGGCGCCCCGGCGGGACCCTCCGCCGACCCGGCCGCAACGGAGGAGGCGCTCGACGCCCACGAGCGGCTGGCCGAGCGGCTGTGGAAGGGCGAGCCCGCCGAGCTGTGGACCGCCGCCGAGCGGCTGCTCGACCGCGGGCATGAGCGCCCGGTGGTACTGCGCATGCTGATGGAGGTCGTCGAGGACGCCGAGCCCGGCGAGGACGTCACGGCCCGCCTCGAAGACCTCTGAGGCGCCGGCACCGTTCGCCTGCGTCCGACCGGGTCAGGGCGGGTCAGAACGCTGGGAGGTACCACGCCGCGAGCATGGTGGCGAAGACGGCGACCAGCACGGCACCGGTGATCGCGAACCCGATCCGGAACGGATGCCGCTCGAGGACCGAGACCAGATCCAGCCCGGGGTACATGTCGGAGAGCTCGCCGGCGCTGACCGGCTCGCGGGGACCGCTGGACGGCACACCGAGCGCGTTGACCAGCCGGTCGACTTCACCGCGGGGGTAGAGAGCGGCAGGCAGCCGGAAGAGGACGGCGCGCCGGGCGTCGAGCAGGAACAGGGTGTCACCGGGCGATCCCCTGTGCGCGACGAGGGTGGCGCGCACCACCTCCGCCACGCGCGACCGCGCCCGGCGCCGCTGGAGCACCAGCCCGCGGGTGACGACCTCCTGCTCGGTGAGGACGACCCGGGCGCTGTGGATGTGCCCGGCGCCGAAGGCGAGCATCGCGCCGAACGGCACCGCCGCGGCCAGCGCCGCCGCGCCGCCGGCGCCGACCGCCGCGCTCGCGACCACGGCCACCGAGAGCGCCGCCGCGGCGCACAGGTACATCAGCCCCTTGCGCCTGTCGGGCCGCAGGACGAGGTCCTCGTGCATGCCGTGCAAGTGCCACCGCCTCCCCTACTCCAGCTACTGTCCCAGCATGCGCCCGCGCACGGCCTCGACGGTGGGCCGGTCCAGCCCGAGCCCGTCGCGGACGTAGCCCTCGAAGGTACCGAACACCCGCTCCACCTCGGCGTAGGCGTCCTCCAGGTAGGCCCGGCGGCACTCGGTCATCGGCGCCACGAGCGCGGGGTCGACACCCGAGCGCTCGCAGGCCTCGCGCGTCAGCTCCTGCATCCGGACCAGCCGGTCGTTGCTGGCCAGGTAGTCGGCGAAGACGGTCTCGCGCGGCACCTCCAGGATCTCCAGCAGCACCGCCGCGGCCCAGCCGGTGCGGTCCTTGCCGGCGGTGCAGTGGACGACGGCCGCGCCGGGGCCGGCGGCGATGCGCCGCACCATCTCGGCGTAGCCCGCGCGGGCGTCCTCGGCGCTGACGAGGACCCGGTTGACCTCGTGCATGAACCTCGTCGCGCCGCCGTCACCGAAGACGGTCCGGGCCCGCCCGGGCTCCGTCAGCACCTGCACCAGGTCGGCGCCGGTCGAGTGGTCGCCCTGCACGTCCAGCACGACGTGGTCGGCGCCCTCGGGCAGCCGGTCGGGCCTGCTTTCGCGCTCGAAGGACGTGCGCAGGTCGATGACCTGGCGGACACCGGCCTCCTCCAGCGTGCGCATGTCCGCGGCGTCCACCCGGTCCAGGGCATCGGAGCGGAAGACCACCCCGGGGCGGACGCGGCCGCCGCCGCGCGTGGCGTGTCCGCCGAGGTCGCGGAAGTTGGGCGCGGTGGACAGCGGGGCAGGCGCTAAGTACGTCACGGCCCGACCATACCGGGCGGTATCCGACACGGCCGCGGCGCCCGTACGTCCGCGGGCTGAACAGGTCGTTGACGCGCCCGCCCCGGCAGCGGGCGGGCGGCGGTCCCGGCTCTAGCGCGCGCCGCGCAGGGCCGGGATCTGCTCGCCGGCCTCCTTGACGTCCTTGACCGTGTCGACGCCCCGCCAGAACCCGGTGATCCGGTAGCCGAAGAGGCGGCCCTCGGCGGCCAGGTCGGGGAACGTGGAGGACTCGTGGTCGCCCTTGGCCGGCAGCAGGTCGGTGGCGGCGCGCTCGAAGACGTAAACCCCGGCGTTGATCCAGAACGGCAGCATCGGGCTCTGGGTGAAGCCCTCGATCGCGCCGTCGTCGGTGACGTCGACGATGCCCCAGCTGGTCTGGTACTGGGCCAGCGCCAGGGTCGCCAGGCCGCCCTTCTCGCGGTGGAAGGCGGTGAACTCCTCCAGGTCGAACCAGGTCAGCACGTCGCCGTTGAGGGCGAAGTAGGGCGCGGCGGACTCGCGCAGCCCCGACGCCGCGTACCGCAGCGCTCCGCCGCGGCCCAGCGGCTCGTCCTCCACCAGCAGCGTGATGTCCAGCCCGGAGGGGTGTGCGTCGAGGTGCTCCCGCAGCACCTCGGCCTTGTAGCCGCAGGAGACCACGACGTGCTCGACTCCGTGACCGGCGAGCCACTCCAGCTGGTAGTCGATGATGGGGCGGTCGGCCACCTCGACCATCGCCTTGGGGCGGGTGTCGGTGTAGGGGCGCAGCCGCGTCGCCTGTCCTCCCGCGAGGATCACGGCCTGGCCGACGGGGGCGTTGGGTCCACTCATGGGGCGGACACTAGCAGCAGGCGCCCGCCGCCCGGCCCGGCCGCCGGAGTCACGCGGAGCCCGCGCCGCGGCCGGGGCGCGCCCCCGTCGGCGGGGGTCTGTCAGCGCTGGGTGGCCTCGGCGTAGGCCTGGCGCACGTCGGCGCTGGTGACTACGGTCAGCTCCGCGGCGGTGGCGCTGTCGCCCAGCTCCTCGGCGACCCGCACGTCGCGCTGCGAGCACGCCTTCTCGAACAGGGAGCGGGCGAAGCGGCCGTTGCCCAGTTCGTCGATCCAGCCGGACTCGCACACGTAGCCGAAGATGCGCCGCAGGTCCTCGCGGGCGGAGGCGTCGAAGGCGTCGCCGGTGCCCTCGGCCACGGACTCGGCGATCTCGGCCAGCTCCTCGGGGGTGTAGCTGGGGAAGGCGACCCGGACGTTGAAGCGCGAGGACAGGCCGGCGTTGCTGGCCAGGAACCGGTCCATCTCCGCGGGGTAGCCGGCGAGCACCACGACGAGCCGGTCGCGGTCATCCTCGGCGCGCTTGAGCAGGGTCTGCACGGCCTCCGCGCCGAAGGCGTCGCCGCCGCTGTAGCCGGGGTTGTGCAGGGCGTAGGCCTCGTCCACGAACAGCACCCCGCCCAGCGCCCGGTCGACCAGCTTGCCGGTCTTGATGGCGGTGGCGCCCAGGTGCTCGCCGACGAGGTCGGCGCGCTGGGCCTCGACCACGCCGGCGCTGCTGAGCAGGCCCAGGGCCGCGAAGACCCGGCCGAGTATGCGCGCGACCGAGGTCTTGCCGGTGCCGGGCGGCCCGGAGAAGACGAAGTGCCGCATGGGCGGATGGTTGCGCAGGCCCTGCTCCTCGCGCAGCTTGGCCATCTGCAGCTGGGCCACCAGCGAGCGCACCTGGCGCTTGACCGGCTCCAGCCCGATCATGGCGTCCAGCTCGGCCAGCGCCTCGTCGATGTCGGGCGCCTCGCCGAACCCCGCCAGCCGCGCGGTCAGGCCGTCGAAGGCCGCGGCGATGTCGGGGGCGCGCACGGTCACCAGCTCCGCGGCCTCGGGCGGGCCCGCCTGCTCCGAGGAGGTGACCACCCGCACGTCGCGCGCCTCGGCGGCCTTCTCGACCAGCGAGCGCGCGAAGCGGCCGTTGCCCAGGTCGTCGATCGCGCCGCGCTGCACGATCCGGTCGAAGCGGCGGCGCAGGGCGGGGCGCGCCTCGCCGTCGAGCAGGTCGCCGCGCTGCTCGAAGAGGAACCCGGCGATGCGCTCAAGCTCGTCGGCGCTGTAGCTGGGGAAGGTGATGCGGGTGGAGAACCGCGAGGCCAGGCCGGTGTTGGAGGCCAGGAACCGGTCCATCTCGGCCTCGTAGCCGGCCAGGATGATCACCACGCGGTCGCGGTCGTCCTCGGCGCGCTTGAGCAGGGTCTGCACGGCCTCGTTGCCGAACCGGTCGGGTTGCCCGTCGGAGTCGTTGACCAGCGCGTAGGCCTCGTCGACGAACAGCACGCCGCCCAGCGCGCGGTCGACCAGCTCGTTGGTCTTGATGGCGGTGGCGCCCAGGTACTCCCCCACCAGGTCGGCGCGCTGGGCCTCGACGACCCGAGGCGTGGGCAGCAGGCCGAACGAGTGGAAGACGGTGGCCAGCGTGCGGGCGACGCTGGTCTTGCCCGTGCCGGGCGGTCCGGAGAAGACCAGGTGGCGCAGCGGCCGGTCCACGGCGTACCCGGCGTCGGCGCGCAGCCGGGCGGCCTCTATGGAGGCGGCGATGGCGCGCACCTGCTGCTTGACCGGGTCCAGCCCGATCATGTCCTCCAGCTCTGCCAGCGCCTCGTCCACGGGCACGGGTACGGCGTCGTCGCCGCCGTCCTGGCCCGCGCGGGCGCGCCCGCCCTCGGTTGCGCGCTGGCGCGCCTGGCCGCCTGCCTGCTGCGCGGGCGCGACGCCGCGCGTGCCCCGGCTGCGGCCGGGCGGGGGCGCGCCGAGGTCGCTCATCGTGCGGCGCAGCCGGTAGGCCGCCACCACCCGCCACAGCAGGGCGGCTCCCGCGCCGGCGAAGGCGCACACGACCCCGAGCGCGGCGGGCGCGGACCCGGCGAGCATCCCGGCCAGGGCCGTGCCCATGCCGGCGATGAGCGCCACCAGCAGCGCCAGCAGGGTGGTGTGCCACACCGGGAAGGCGGTGATGCGGGTGGCGGCCAGCGAAACCAGCAGCGGCAGCAGGGGCAACAGCAGCAGTACCGACGAGTCGGCCACGCGGATGGGGATGAGGAACAGCGTGTAGGCCAGCACCAGCCAGCCGATGCTGATCAGGGCGGTGGCCACGGCGTCGGAGGAGCGCATCAGCGCCGCGAAGACCAGCAGGGCGGCGGCGGCCGCGAAGACGGTGGTGGCCACCGGCAGGCCCAGCAGCAGCGCCGCCACCGCGAGCACGGTCACGACGGCCAGGCCGGCGACGAGGCGGGTGCGCAGCGGGAACCCGTAGTAGAGGCCGCGCAAGCGGTTCAGGGCGGAGGCGCGGTGGGGCGGCTCCGTGGTGCGGGAGCGTTCGTCGCGCGGCATCCGTTTCCCTTCGTGCGTAGCGGGTCCCATATTCAAGCACTGCAGCACTGCCGCGGCGTGCATAGGAGCCGTGCCCAGCAGGGATCCGGCGTGTCGGGGCCTGACCGGCTACAGCAGGGGTATCTGGCCGCCGGGGTCGGGGCGCGGCTTGCGCAGGTGCCGCCACTTGGGCAGGGCGTCCAGGTAGGACCAGGTCATCCGGTGGTGAGGGGTGGGGCCGTGCTCGGCCAGTGCCGCGCGGTGGGCGGGTGAGGGGTAGCCGACGCAGGTGTCGAAGCCGTAGTCGGGAAACGCGGGGTGCAGGCCGGCCATGTAGGAGTCGCGGTGCACCTTGGCCAGGACCGAGGCCGAGGCGACCGCGACGCAGGAGAGGTCGGCCTGGATGCGGGTGCGCACGCTCCAGGGCGCGCCCAGGAAGTCGTGCTTGCCGTCGAGGATGACGGCGTCGGGCCTGAGCGCCAGGCTCTCCAGCGCGCGGGTGGCGGCCAGGCGCAGTGCGCGGGTCATGCCCAGTTCGTCGATCTCGCCGGGCCAGGCGCTGCCGACGGCGTGGTCGCGCACCCAGCCCCGCAGCGCCTCGGCCATGCCGGTGCGCCGCTGGGGGGTGAGCCGCTTGGAGTCGGTGAGCCCTTCGGGCGGGCCGGTGCCATCGGCGATCGCCGCGCAGACCACGACCGGGCCGGCCCACGCGCCGCGGCCGACCTCGTCGACTCCGGCGACGCAGTCGGCGCCTCCGGCTTGGAGCTCGCGCTCCAGGTCGTAGGTCGGCACCGGCGCCTCACCGGCGGCCGCCGCGGTGGAGGCGGCCGGGGACGGGCGGGTCGAGGGGGTCTCAGCGGTCTCAGCCACGGGACAAGCCTAGAGCGTCACCGGCGGCCGCCACACCTTTGCGGCCGGAAGCCGCAGGGGATTTCGGGGGGCCACCGCGTGTTACGCAGTGCCATGAGACGTCGCTGTCGGTAGTTTCCGCATGACTCCGGGTCGCCGAGGAAGGACGCATGGAGCTGAGCAGAGCACACAGCCGAGCGGGCCCGGTGCCGGCCCGCGGCGGGCACACGGACCGCGGGGCCCGTTCGGCGCGGGCCGCGCCCGCCGGAAAGCGGCGCGGCGGCGCCGGAGGACCGCGCGGCGGCGCGGG